>NZ_JAALEA010000137.1 GCF_014145145.1 Dietzia cercidiphylli | reverse complement strand
CGTATCGCGGGTGGGCGGTGAGTCGCTCGGTCAGCGCCCAGCCCGCCGCCGCCAGGTCGGCGGTCAGTCCCTCCAGATGCGGCCACGGCCGCTCGGGGTTGACGTGGTCGGGTGTGAGCGGCGAGATGCCGCCCAGGTCGTCCACCCCCGCGCCGATGAGGGCCAGCACGTCCTGCCGGTCGACCAGGTTCGGCGGGGCCTGGACGGCGACCCGCGGGTCGAGCACCAGGCGCGCGACGGCGATCGCGGCGAGGAACTCGTCGGTGTCCGCGTCGGCCGAGTCGCGCATGGCGGTGTCGGGCTTGGCCCGGAAGTTCTGGACGATCACCTCCTGGAGGTGTCCGAACTCCCTGGCCAGCCCGGCCAGCGCGAGCAGACTGTCGGCCCGCTCGGTCCTGTTCTCCCCGATCCCCACCAGGATCCCCGAGGTGAACGGCACCGCGAGACGCCCCGCGTCGGTCAGGGTGCGCAGCCGCACGGCCGGGTCCTTGTCCGGGCTGCCGTGGTGACACGCACCCGGGGTGGTGAACAACCTCGTGGCCGTGGTCTCGAGCATCATCCCCATGGACGGTGCGACCGGCTTGAGGGTGGACATCTCCGACCAGCTCATCACGCCGGGATTGAGGTGCGGCAGCAGACCGGTCTCCTCCAACACCCGGATGGCCATGGCCCGGACGTAGTCCAGCGTCGAGGAGAAGCCGCGCGACTCGAGCCACTCCCTCGCCTCGGGCCACCGGTCCTCCGGTCGGTCGCCCAACGTGAAGAGCGCCTCCTTGCACCCGGCCTCCGCGCCGCGCCGGCACAGGTCCACCACCTCGTCGGGGTCGAGGAACATGCCTTCGCCGGCGGCCCGGAGTTTCCCGGGCACGGTGACGAAGGTGCAGTAGTGGCAGCGGTCGCGGCACAGGCGGGTGAGCGGGACGAACACCTTGCGGGAGTACGTCACCACCCCCGGACGCCCCTCGTCGAGGAGGCGGGCGTCGCGACGCGCGGCCGCCAGCCCGGTCAGCCGGACGAGATCGTCTCCGCGCGCGGCCAGCAACACCGCCGCCTCGGTCACGTCGAGGGTGAGCCCGTCGGAGGCCCGGCGCAGCGCGCGCCGCATGGCCGAGGGCGTGGGCTCGGGATCGACGGGCGTCAGGGCGAGATCCATGTCCGTGATGATGCCCCACCGGGGCCGGGAGGTGGAGGGCCGGTGCTGCGTGGGAGGTCACGGGCGTGCGGAACGGGACCGCGCATTAGTCTGGGCGGCATGCCCGATCCCGCCCGTCCCCTGCGCAGCAACGGCGATCCCCTGGTGTCCACACCCCCCCGTGGCGCCGGTGGCGCCCACGCCCTGCGCGAGCCGGCTCCGGCGACCGCCACCGAGGACGTCCCCGACTCCGGGGAGGGTCTGCTGACGTCCAACCGGGTGCTGGTCACGGCTCCGCGGCACCGGATCTCCCCCCGCACGCCGGTGTTGTGGGTGATCGAGGGGATCTGGTCGTGGGCGATCCTCGCCGCCCTGCAGGTCGGGTGGTACTTCTGGGGCGACAACGTGATGGGGTTCTGGAACTGGGTCGCGCTGGCCGCGACCGTCCCGTTCGCGTTCATGTCGATCGTGGTGGCGCCGTGGTGGCGCTACATCGTGGCCCGCTGGGACGTCTCGGACACCGCGGTGTGCTCGCGCAAGGGCTGGTGGACCACCCAGTTCCGGATCGCCCCATTGGCCCGCCTCCAGACGGTGTACACCACCCGCAACCTGTTCGAGCGCTGGTTCGGCCTGGCCACGGTCCACGCCTCCACCGCCTCCGCGCAGGGCACGGTCGAGATCAGGGGGCTGACCCTCGCTGATGCCGAGGCCCTGGCCCAGCACCTCATCGCCATCGCCAACCTGGACTCGGAGGACGGGACGTGAGCGGACCGGGCGCCGCGACCGGGGTGACGGCGGGTCCGGACGACGACGACGACGAGGCCGGCTCCTCCGTCGACACCGCACGGGCCCCGGGTTCCGACCCGACGGAGGAGGACACCGCGGTCGATCGGACCGACGAGGCCGGACAGGTCGACCCGGAGGCCCCGTGGGAGCGGTTGTCCTGGCGGATGCTGCTGGTGGATCCCCTGGGGATGCTCACCCGGTTGCTCCCGCTGTTCCTCATCTCCCTGTGGCTGGGCTCGAACCGCAACAACTACTGGTTCGAGATCGGCGTCATCTCACTGATCGTCCTCGGCAGTCTGCTGCGGTGGCTGTCCACGAGCTATCAGGTCGGCCGGACCCACATCATCCTGAGGAAGGGCTTCTTCAGCCGCAACGTGGTCACGGTGTCGCGCCAGCGGATCCGCAGCGTGGACACCGAATCGGATCTGTTCCACCGGGTCATGCGGGTGTCGATCGTCGAGGTCGGCACCGGCCGCGCGGACTCCGGGAAGTCGGACGCCGAGCGGTTCCGGCTCAACGCCATCGACACGGCCCAGGTCGAGCCGCTGCGCGACGAGTTGCTCAAGCACCGGCGTGCCCTGGACCCGACGCTCAGCGAGGAGGACGAGGAGCAGTGGGGGTCGAAGTACGGTGAGGACATCTCCCAGTGGCGCGTCACGTGGGCAAGGTTCGCGCCGTTCTCCTTCATCGGGTTCGGCGTGCTCCTGTCACTGTGGCTCATCACCTGGCAGATGGGCGACATGCACGACCGCGTCATGGACCTCGCGGTGGTCGAGGCGGCCGTCTCGTGGCTCGATTCCCTCGGACAACCGTGGACCCTGGTCGGCGAGGCCGTCGCGATCTGGGTGGTGGCCGGCGTCCTGGCGATCATCACGTACGCGATCCGCTACGGGAAGTACGCACTCACCGACCGTGGGCAGTTGCTCTACGTCCAGAACGGCATCCTGCGCCGCAAGCACCAGGCGTTGGACAAGGCCAGGCTCCGCGGGGTCGAGATCCGTCTGCCCGTGTACCTCCGGCTCCTGGGCGGCGGCCGGCTCGAGCCCATCATGACGGGGACCAAGAAGGGTGCCGCCGCGTCGACCCTGCTGCCGCAGGCACCCATCAAGGACGTCCGCCGGGTGGCGATCCGCATCCTCGGCGACCCGACCCCCGTCACCGTGCCTCTGCGACGTCACCCGTGGAAGGCCGCCCGGCGGCGGATCACCCGCGGACTCATGCCGTTCTGGATCGTGGCCGGTCTCATCGTCCTGGTCCGGATCGACTCCGGTCCCTCGGCCGAGATCTGGGTGCGGTGGGCGATCCCGGCGGCCCTCGTGTTCTTCCTCGCGTTGTCGGTCGACCGGATCAGGATGCTCGGCCACGCACTGCTGCCCGACATGCTGGTGACCTCGCACGGGTCGTGGACCGCCAAGCGGACGGTGCTCGAGGCGGACGGGATCATCGGATGGACGGTGACCCAGTCGGTGTTCCAGCGCTCGGCCGGGGTCGCCACCGTCTCCGCGGCCACCCCGGCGGGCAACGGCGTCTACTCGGTGATGGACATGGACGCCGACGAGGCGTGGGCTCTGGCCGAGGCGCTGACCCCGGGGATCACGGACGTCTGGAACCACGAGGGTGACCCCGACGTGCGTTCCTCACCCTCGATGGGTATCCGGGCGCAGTGATCGACCCAGGGTCGCGACCCACAGCGGGATGAGACCGCCCACCAGCAGCAGCGCCAGGCCCCGCAACCCGATCGGGACCGGCATGTCCCCGCCGGGACCCAGGTTGAGCGCCACCAGGGTGAGGATCCAGATCAGGGCCGGGAACACGGCCACGATCGCGCGTTCGGACCAGGCGGAGGTCACCCGCACCAGGAACAGCGACCACGCGCCGGCCACCAGGATGGTGAACGGGGCCGGGACCGGGCCGACATACGCGGTCAACCAGGCGACGGTGAGGACACAGCTGGTCGCGGCCCCCACCGCGAGCATCAGCAGCGCCACGCCGAGCTCCACGGCCGAGGTGGTGCGCGCGACGGCGGTCCGGCCGGTCACCGGGACTCCCCCACGAGTCCGTCGAGAAGGTGTGCGGTGCCGGGCGGGCACTTGACGTAGGGGCCGTCGGGGTCGACGAGGTCGTGGGCGATGTACCACTCGACCTCCGAGACCGGCTGCAGCACCCCGTTGGTCAGTGCGAGGAACCACGGATCGGCATCCGTGCCGGGCACCAGTTCCAGCTGGGTCGCGTGCCCGGTCAGTGCCTCCAACTTGGCCGCATAGGTCGCGTCGTCGAGCGGCACACGGTGGGTGAGTCGGGAGTCCGGCACCGAGGGAAGCTCGGACTCCCCCGCGTGCCGCAGGTGGCCGGGTGGCGCGGGGTGCCGTCGCGAGACGTCCGACCGGGCGGTCACCGTCCACGCCATCCGCCGGGGCCGGTGGCCGGCCTCGTCGAGAGCGGCGCGGACGACCTCGTGGACACGGATGTGATCCGGGTGCCCGTACCCCCCGCG
>NZ_JAALEA010000136.1 GCF_014145145.1 Dietzia cercidiphylli | reverse complement strand
CTCCTGGATCGCCTTGGTCACCTGGATGCCACGGGGGCACGCGTCGGTGCAGTTGAAGGTCGTGCGGCACCGCCAGACCCCCTCGGCGTCGTTGAGGATCTCGAGTCGCTCGGCCGCACCCTCGTCACGGGAGTCGAAGATGAACCGGTGCGCGTTGACGATCGCCGCCGGGCCGAAGTACGACCCGTCCGCCCAGAACACCGGGCACGAGGTCGTGCAGCAGGCGCAGAGGATGCACTTGGTGGTGTCGTCGAAGCGGGCCCGGTCCGTCTGGGACTGGATCCGCTCGGCCGTCGGCTGGTTCCCGGACGTGATGAGGTACGGCATGACGTCACGGAACGACTTGAAGAACGGCTCCATGTCGACGTACAGGTCCTTCTCCACCGGCAGCCCGCGGATCGGGGCGATGGTGATGGTGATGGACTTGCCGTCCTTGGGGAGCATGTCCTTCATGAGGACCTTGCACGCCAGGCGGTTGACCCCGTTGATCAGCATGGCGTCCGACCCACAGATGCCGTGTGCGCACGACCGGCGGAACGCGAGGCTGCCGTCGATGTAGTTCTTCACGTACATCAGCAGGTTGAGCAGACGGTCCGACGGCAGGGCCGGGACCTCGTACTCCTTCCAACCCGCCGAGTCCGGATCCTCCGGGTTGAACCGGGCGATCTTGAGCGTGACCATGGTGGAGCCGGGCGGCACCGGGCGGTTCGAGCCCGGGTCCTTGCCGTCGGTGGCCTTGGTGGTGTCGACTGCGGTGGTCATCAGTACTTACGCTCCATCGGCTCGTAGCGGGTCTGCACAACCGGCTTCCAGTCCAGCCGGATCTCGGAGAGGAGGCCGAGGCCGTCCTTGAACGCCATCGTGTGCTTCATGAACTCGTCGTCGTTGCGGTCCGGGTAGTCCTCGCGGGCGTGTCCGCCACGGGACTCCTTGCGGTTGAGCGCACCCACGACCGTGACCTCCGCCAGCTCCAGGAGGAAGCCCAGCTCGACGGCCTCGAGGAGTTCGGTGTTGAACCGCTTGCCCTTGTCGCTGACGGTGACGTCGGCGTAGCGCTTCTTCAGGGCGCGGAGCTCGTCACGCGCCTCGGTGAGCGACTGCTCGGTGCGGTACACCGACGCCTTGTCGTCCATCATGGCCTGCATCTCGGTCCGGATGTCGTTGGCGTTCTCCGCGCCGTGGTCGGCGAGCATGCTCTCCATCCACTCACGGACCATCTTCTCGGGCTCCTCGGGGAGTTCGACGAAGTCGTGGCCTGCAGCGTAGTCCGCGGCGGCGATCCCCGCCCGGCGGCCGAACACGTTGATGTCCAGCAGCGAGTTGGTGCCCAGACGGTTGGACCCGTGCACGGACACGCACGCGCACTCGCCGGCGGCGTAGAGACCGGGCACCACGTCGTTGTTGGTGCGGAGGACCTCACCCTTGACGTTGGTCGGGATGCCGCCCATGACGTAGTGACAGGTGGGGAACACCGGGACCAGCTCGGTGACCGGGTCGACACCCAGGTAGGTGCGGGAGAACTCGGTGATGTCGGGGAGCTTCTCCTCGAGCACGTCCGCGCCGAGGTGGGTCACGTCGATGTAGACGTAGTCCTTCTCGGGCCCGGCGCCGCGGCCCTCGCGCACCTCGAGGACCATCGAGCGGGCGACGATGTCACGCGGCGCGAGGTCCTTGATGGTGGGGGCGTAGCGCTCCATGAAGCGCTCGCCGTCCGCGTTGCGCAGGATGCCGCCCTCGCCGCGGACGGCCTCGGAGATGAGGATGCCCAGGCCCGCGAGTCCCGTCGGGTGGAACTGGTGGAACTCCATGTCCTCCAGGGGCAGGCCCTTGCGGAAGACCACGGCCATGCCGTCACCGGTGAGGGTGTGGGCGTTGGAGGTGGTCTTGTACATCCGTCCCGAACCACCGGTCGCGAAGACGGTGGCCTTGGAGTGGAAGACGTGCAGGTCGCCGGAGGCGAGCTCGTAGGCGACGCACCCGGTGGCGACGGGGCCCTCGGGGGTCTCGGTGAGGCAGAGGTCCAGCACGTAGAACTCGTTGAAGAACTCCACGTTGTGCTTGACACAGTTCTGGTAGAGCGTCTGCAGGATCATGTGACCCGTGCGGTCGGCGGCGTAGCAGGCCCGTCGCACGGGCGCCTTGCCGTGGTCGCGGGTGTGACCACCGAAACGACGCTGGTCGATCTTGCCCTCGGGCGTGCGGTTGAACGGCAGGCCCATGTTCTCCAGGTCGATGACCGCGGTGATGGCCTCTTTGGCCATGATCTCCGCGGCGTCCTGGTCGACGAGGTAGTCGCCGCCCTTGACCGTGTCGAACGTGTGCCACTCCCAGTTGTCCTCCTCGACGTTCGCGAGGGCGGCGCACATGCCGCCCTGGGCGGCGCCGGTGTGGGAGCGGGTGGGGTAGAGCTTGGTGAGGACTGCGGTACGGGTCCGCGGGCCCGACTCGATGGCCGCGCGCATGCCTGCGCCGCCGGCGCCGACGATTACCACGTCGTACTGGTGCTGGTGGACCTGACGATCGGTCATGGGATTCTCAGTGCTCGCTTTCGAAGTGGAACGGTCCGCAGGCGTCGATCAGACGTCGTAGGCGAGGCCGAAGAGGGCGTAGGTGCCCAGGGCCAGGACGAGGACGGTCGCGGCGATGAGGATCGCGTTGAGCCAGAACCGCGTCGAGTCCTTGCGCGAATAGTCCGCGATGACCGTCCGGACGCCGTTCGCGCCGTGGAGCTGTGCCAACCAGAGCATGAGGAGGTCCCACGTGGCCCAGAACGGGCTCTGCCAGCGATCCGCGACGTAGGCCCAGTCGATCCGGTGGACTCCCTCGTCGATCATCAGGCCCACGGTGAGGTGGCCGAGCGTGAGGATGACCAGCGCGACGCCCGAGGCGCGCATGAAGATCCACGCGGTGCGCTCGAAGTTGCCGCGTGAGCGCAGGCGCGGGGAGCGCGGCTGGGCGAGCGAGGCGGGGCGATCGTATGACGTCTGGAGAACAGGTGCGTCTGCCATGGTGATCGTTCTCCTTAGATGTGCTGGAAGAGAAGGAAGAGGAGGCGGGCGGTCGCCGCGGCGAAGACCACGACCCAGATCGCCAGGACGGCCCAGAGCATCTGGCGCTGGTACTTCGCGCCCTTGGACCAGAAGTCGATGGCGACGATGCGCAGACCGTTGAGCGCGTGGAAGAGGACCAGAGCGACCAGGCCGACCTCCAGGAGCCCGACGATCGGGGTCTTGTACGAGTCGATGACCGCGTTGTAGGTCTCCGGGCTCACCGTGACGAGCGAGGTGTCCAGCACGTGCACGAAGAGGAAGAAGAAGATCGCCACGCCCGAGATGCGGTGCGCGACCCACGACCACATCCCCGGGTCACCCTTGTAGATGCTGATCTTCTTATTGGGGGCCGGACGCGCCGGCGCCTGCGCAGTACTCATGGGCTTGTCGTGCCTCCGAATCGTCTGGGCGTGGTGCCATCGGCGCGCGTTCCCTGCCCGAGAGCACAGCGGGCGCCTACTAGGACTTTAGACCTGAGAGGACGCGGACGAGAAGCAGGGTGGGTACGGTGGTCCGAACGGGTAATGCCTGTTAGGGGACCCTAATCGAAGTTACCGGAGGGTAGAAAAGGGTGTCGGTCGACGAAACCGCAGCACAGAGGAACGCGGCCGTCAACGGTCTGCGCGAGGCCGCGCTGGCGGCCGCCCGGAACGCCTACCGGCCGTACTCAGGATTGGGGGTGGGGGCCGCCGCCCTGGCGTCGGAACCCGGCGGCGACGAGTGCAGGATCGTAACCGGGTGCAACGTCGAGAACGCCTCCTACGGGCTCACACTCTGCGCGGAATGCTCGCTCGTGTCCGACCTCCACCGCACGGGTGGCGGGAGACTGCTCGAGCTCGTCGTCGTCGGCCACGACGGTGACCCGCTCTCACCGTGCGGGCGGTGCCGCCAACTCCTCCACGAACACGGCGGCCCGGACCTGGTCGTCCACACCGCCCGCGGCCCCGTCCGCCTGGGCGAGCTCCTGCCGGACGCCTTCGGGCCGGAGGACCTGACGTGACCCGGTCGATCGACGCCGTGCGGATCATCGAGGCCAAGCGCGACGGCAACGAGCTCGACGACGACGAGATCGACTGGATCGTCGACGGGTACACCCGCGGTGTGGTGCCCCCCGAGCAGATGTCCGCGTTGGCGATGGCGGTGTACTTCCGGGGCATGACCGATCGCGAGATCGCCCGCTGGACCGCGGCGATGGTCGACTCCGGCACCCGGTTGGACCTGTCCGACCTGACGCGCGCCGGTCGTCGCGTCCCCACGGTGGACAAGCACTCGACCGGCGGTGTGGGCGACTCGGTGACGCTCGTGCTGACCCCCCTGTTGGCGACCTGGGAGCTGGCGGTGCCCCAGCTCTCGGGGCGCGGGCTCGGTCACACGGGCGGGACCCTCGACAAACTCGAGGCGATCCCCGGCTGGCGCGCCGACCTGGACGCCGCCACCAGGCGCCGGATCCTCGAGGAGACCGGGGCCGTGATCTGCGCGGCCGGAGCCGATCTCGCGCCCGCCGACCGGGCCCTCTACGCCCTACGGGACGTCACCGGGACCGTCCCGTCCATCCCCATGCTGGCGGCGTCGATCATGAGCAAGAAGATCGCCGAGGGCACCGGCGCGCTGGTGCTCGACGTCAAGTGCGGGTCCGGGGCCTTCCGACCCGACCGCGCCGACGCGGACGAGCTGGCCCGGGTGATGGTCGCCATCGGCACGGCGGCCGGCGTCCGGACCAGCGCACTCGTGACCGCCAACCACACGCCACTGGGTCGGGCGGTGGGCAACGCCGTCGAGGTGGCTGAATGCGTAGAGATCCTCGCCGGGGGCGGCCCGCCCGACATGGTCGATCTGACCTGCGCGTTGGCGCAGGAGGCCCTGGCCGCGGTCGGGATCGACGACGACCCGCGCGAACGACTCCGTGACGGGCGGGCCATGGACTCGTTCCGCGCGATGATCAGCGCCCAGGGCGGCGATCCCGACGCCGCGCTGCCGGTGGCCGCGCACACGGAGGAGCTGCGGGCGCCGGACTCGGGGGAGTTGACGTGGGATGCCCTGGGTGTGGGCCGCGCGTCGTGGTTGGCCGGTGCCGGGCGTACCCGACCTGGCGAGACCGTCGACCCCGC
>NZ_JAALEA010000135.1 GCF_014145145.1 Dietzia cercidiphylli | reverse complement strand
CACCACGTCGCGGCGGCTCAGCGACCGCGCGTACGGCAGCGGCAAGACAAGGAGCCCGACCCCGGCCGCGACCAGGTCCACCGCGGCCGACACCTCGTCCGGGGTCGCGGCGATCGCGTCGACGGGGTCGAGCCACTGCTCGCCCTCGAGGTCCGCCACGGCCACCGTGTCGAACGCGGCCAGCTCGTGATCCTTCTCCGCCAGCACCGCCATGGTCTCGGTGTACAGCGGCACCCTGAGCAGGCCGGGCGGCGAGGATCGCGGGGCCGCGTCGGGTTCGCGGAGGAAGATCACGTCGAACCCCACGTCCCCGGCGACCCGGGCCAGCGCCGAGCGCGGATCCCCCGAGCGCCGCGCCGAGATCGGCACCTCGGGATTGCGCTCGCGCCACCGGGTGAGCCACTTGTCGGGCTGCACGCCCGGGACGTAGCCGATGGCCAGGCTCCGCCGGTCCGGACCGGTATCCTCGTTCACCCCTCAACGGTAGCCGCTGCTCCGTGAACCCCGGATCAGTGCACCAACCGTGAACAGGCATCTGCCACCGAATCGCCGATCGCGGTGAGGGGCCGCACCCCATCCGGCCGGTACCAGGTCCACACGGAGCTGACCATTCCCAGAATCAGCCGTCCCAGCTCCTCCTCGTCCCGCCGTGGGAACTCACCGGAGTCCATTCCGCGCGCCAGCAACGAGATCCAGTCCTGCTCCACCGCGCGCGAGTGCTCCACCGCCGTCTGGCGCTCTTCCTCTTCTCGCTCAGTGGAACGCGTGGTCTCCAGGATGCCGACGTGGTGCACCAGAATTCGGGCTTGAAGCGCCTCACTGGCGGTGACGTCGTATACACCTCGCACCGCGGCCCGCAGAGCCGATTCAGCATCCACGGAGTCCTTCACGGCCTCAGAGAAGCGCCGATGAGAGTGGTCGAGCTCGGTACTCATGATCGTGAGCAGGCAGTGAGCTTTGGATTCAAAGTAGTGATATAGCGCTGTCTGACCGATTCCCACCTCGTGCGCGATCGTCGCCCACTTGGTGTGCTCGTATCCAGCAGATCCGAAGTGGTCGACCGCGACCCGGAGAATCGCCTTCCTCTTGGACCTGGAACTCTCCATCCTGGCGTGCTGCACCATCCCTCATCCCCCTGACCGTGGCCTCGAACCTCGCGGTTCGGAGTACGTCGCATCCGACTCGGAACCATCCACTCCGGCGCCCCCTGCGCTTGGCCCGCCCCCTACGCTCAGCCCAGGATCGTCCAGTCCTCGAGGCCCTCGTACAGCGGCTTGGCCGCGGCCAGCGCGGACACGCGTCCACGCAGGGCGGTGATGTCGGCGTCCGTACCCGCCGCGAGGGCGGTGCCGATGATGTCCGCGACCTCGCGGAAGTCCTCGGCTCCGAAGCCGCGGGTGGCCAGCGCGGGCGTGCCGATCCGCAGGCCGGAGGTCACCATCGGCGGACGGGGGTCGAACGGCACGGCGTTGCGGTTGACGGTGATGCCGACCTCGTGGAGGAGGTCCTCGGCCTGCTGGCCGTCGAGTTCGGACTCGCGGAGGTCCACCAGCACCAGGTGGACGTCCGTGCCGCCCGTGAGAACGGAGACCCCGGCGTCCTGGCAGTCCTGCTCGGTCAGACGCTCGGCGAGGATCTTGGCGCCCTCGATCGTGCGCTGCTGACGCTCGCGGAACTGCTCCGTGCCGGCGATCTTCATGGCCGTGGCCTTGGCCGCGATCGCGTGCATGAGCGGCCCGCCCTGTTGACCGGGGAACACCGACGAGTTGAGCTTCTTGAACAGCTCGAGGTCGTTGGTGAGGATCATGCCCGAGCGCGGCCCGCCCAGGGTCTTGTGGACCGTGGTGGAGACGACGTCGGCGTGCGGAACGGGGCTCGGGTGCAGGCCCGCGGCCACCAGGCCGGCGAAGTGCGCCATGTCCACCCAGAGCTTGGCCCCCACCTCGTCGGCGATCTCGCGGAACTTCGCGAAATCCAGGGTCCGCGGGTAGGCCGACCAGCCGGCGATGATGACATCCGGCTTCTCCGCGAGGGCCATCTCGCGGACGGTGTCCATGTTGACCTGCATGGTCTCCGGGTCCACCTCGTAGGCGGCGACCTCGTACAGCTGGCCTGAGAAGTTGAGCTTCATCCCGTGGGTGAGGTGACCACCGTGGGCCAGGGACAGGCCCATGATCTTCGAACCCGGCTTCGCGAGCGCCATGAGCACGGCGGCGTTGGCCTGGGCACCGGCGTGCGGCTGCACGTTCGCGTACTTGGCGCCGAACACCTCCTTGGCGCGGTCCCGTGCCAGGTTCTCCACCACGTCGACGTGCTCGCACCCGCCGTAGTAGCGCCGACCCGGGTAGCCCTCGGCGTACTTGTTGGTGAGCACCGATCCCTGCGCCTGCAACACCGAGCGCGGCACGAAGTTCTCGGACGCGATCATCTCCAACGTGTCGCGCTGACGCGCCAGCTCGCCGGCCATCGCCTCGGCGACCTCCGGGTCCAACTCGGACAGGGAGGCGGTGAACACATCGGTGTTCGGGTCGGTCATCGTTGCTCCTCGCGCGTGGGCTTCTCACTTCGTACGAATCGTGTCGGGGCCACGGCTCGTCTCGTCGTCGTCGTCAGTCTAGTGCCAGGGCACCTGGAGGCCTCTCCCCCGTGGGCACCTGACACAATCAGCAATCGTGAGCAGACATGCCGGCGACTACACGCCGTACGTGGAGTTCGACCGCCGGAGTTGGCGTCGGTTGCGGCGAGCCATGCCGATGGTGCTCACCGAACAGGACCTCGAGGGACTGCGCGGTCTGGGCGAACACCTGGACCTGGACGAGATCGCGGAGATCTACCTGCCGCTCAGCCGGCTCATCCACCTCCAGGTATCGGCCCGCCAGCGCCTGTTCCAGTCCACCAACCTGTTCCTCGGTGAGACCGTGGACGCCCCCATGCCGTTCGTGATCGGGGTGGCCGGCTCGGTGGCGGTGGGCAAGTCCACCTCCGCGCGTGTGTTGCGCGCGCTGCTGACCCGCTGGGACTCCCACCCCCGGGTGGACCTGATCACCACCGACGGCTTCCTCTACCCCAACCGCGAACTCCAGCGGCGCCAGCTCATGCACCGCAAGGGCTACCCCGAGTCCTACGACCGGCGTGCGCTGTTGAGGTTCGTCACCGAGGTCAAGTCCGGTGCCCCGGTCGTCCGCGCGCCCGTGTACTCGCACACCAAGTACGACATCGTCCCCGACGAGTTCATCGAGGTCCAGCGCCCGGACATCCTCATCGTCGAGGGCCTGAACGTCCTGCAGACGGGCCCCCGACTGATGGTCTCGGACCTGTTCGACTTCTCGCTCTACGTGGACGCGAAGATCGAGGACATCGAGAAGTGGTACGTCGAGCGGTTCCTGGAACTGCGCAGCACGTCGTTCTCCAACCCCAACTCCCACTTCGCGCACTACGCAGACCTGTCCGACCAAGCGGCACGGTTGGCGGCGCGCGAGATCTGGACCTCGATCAACCGGCCGAACCTGGTGGAGAACATCCTGCCGACCCGGCCGCGCGCGACGCTGGTGCTGCGCAAGAACTCGGACCACTCCATCCAGCGGCTGCGCCTGCGCAAGATCTGACGCGCTCCCGGGTTCGTTCACTCCGGCGCGGCGCCCGTCTCCCCCACGGGTACGCCACGCCGCCGCAACTCGGCCTCGGCGCGGTCCAGCCCCCCGTGCTCGAGTGCGGCCTGTGGACTGTGATCGCTCCAGACATGGCGCCCGAACCGGCTCACCTCCACCTCGAGCTCACCGGACAGGTGCTCGATCGCGCCCGCCGAGTTCCGCTTCTCCGACGGCAACGGCACGGGCAGCACGTGCGCCCGACCCAGGGGCGCCCGCCCGGTCACGCGGATCCGCCAACCGTAACCGCGCCCCTCGAGTGCCCAGACGTCATCACCGACCTCCGCCCGGACCGGGGAGACCACGGGGTTGCCCAACCGGATCACCCGGCCATCCGGCAGTCGCACGACCAGCGCGGTGACCTCGGTGCGCAGCGGGCCCGAATGGATCTGCCCGCCGGCGAACGCCACGCAGGTGCCAGGCTCGGAGAAGCCCTGCGCCTGCCCCCACCACCAGGAGTCGGGAAAGCCCTCGGCGCCCCAGTTCTTCTCGCCGTAGACGTCGGCGCCGTCGAACTCCCAGCGCCGACCGTCCAGCTCCGCCCAGCCCCGCGCCCGACCGCCGAGCAGCCACGGGTGCCAGTACTGGTTGAGGGCGGGCACGGACTGGAAGATGCTCGACCCGCCGACCGCACGGTGTGGCCACTCCACGGGGTCGGTGACCTCCACGTGGAGGCGCGCCCCCTCGCCCATGTCCACGGTGACCCCGTCCGGCCGGTACTCGAAAAGGTCTCCGGAGCGGGCCCCCAGGCGGTCGGGATCGGCCCACCCCTCGGGCGCGGCGGCCAGGCGGAGAGAAGACGACGTGCCCGACCGCGCTGGTGGAGTACCCGAACCGATTGAGGACGACGACGAGGTCGAGCCGCCGCCCGGCCGGGGGGACCCGGTCGCCCCTGACCGGGGAGGCACCTCGTCGGACGCCAGGCCGAGCGTCGCCCAGTGCCCGTCCGGCCCCCGGTTGATCCCGATGAGCGCGATCAGGGCGCGGCCGTGGGCGCGGTCGGTCACGCGGAGGAAGTATCCCTCCATGGCCACCCCGTGTGCGCGGAGCGGATCGCCGAAGGGCAGGTCTGCGCCGGTGGCCCGGTAGCGCCGGTGAAGTGTCATGCACGCCAGCGTTCCACAGGGCCCTATGTTGGACACCGTGAACTCGTCATCGATCGGACTCAGGCCACCACGTCACCGCGTCGACCCGCGGTGTCGGCGCTGGTGGACGGCGCAGGTCGCACTGTGGATGGCGGGGCCGCTGGTGGTGGCCGTGGCCCTGGGCCTGGTCCTGTTCCCCTGGGTCCTGCTCGTGGCGGCGGGGTGGGCGGCCGCGACCGCCGTGGCACTGGTCGCGGTACCCCGGGTGCGCTGGGCCATCCACCGGTGGGAAGCGACCGACACGGCGATCTACAGCCGTAGTGGCCTGTTCTGGGAGGAATGGAGGGCCGCGCCGCTCTCCCGGGTGCAGACCGTCGACAAGACCCGCGGTCCACTGCAGCGTCAGTTCGGGTTGGCCACCGTCGTCGTCACCACCGCCTCCTCCTCGGGCGCGGTCCGCATCAGCGCCCTCGACGCCGCGCAGGCCGAGGAGATGGTCGACAGGTTGACGCTCCTGGCCGAGGACGACCAGCGGGACGCGACGTGACCACGCCCGGGTCGCAGCACTTCGCGGCATCGCGGCCCGACCCCGCGGAGCCCGCCCCCGAATGGCTGCCGCTCGACCGGCGGACCATCGCCGCGAGCACCGTCGTGGCCGCGGGGGCCCTG
>NZ_JAALEA010000134.1 GCF_014145145.1 Dietzia cercidiphylli | reverse complement strand
CCCAGCGCCGCCCCCGCGGCTCCTGCGACAGCGCCGGTCGCGCCAGCGGCGACCGCACCCATGCCGGCCGCACTGCCGCCAGCCACTGAGGCGGACACCGCCGGGGCGACCACCCGCATCAGTGCCGGGAGAACCAGGCCTGCAGCAGCCAGCAGCAGCATCGACGACACCGCCTCCATCACCGACGGCGCCTCGGTCCCCGAGGACATCCAGAACGCCGCCAGGTACAGCAGGGTTGCTACCGGCTTGAACAGCAGCGCCGCCACCACGAAACCGATCATCGACTTGAATGCCTGCTTGCCTGTGTTCATCGCAAACGATGCCGCCGCGAGCGGCAGCAGACCTACCACCACCACCAGCAGACCCTCTCGGACCACTAGAGCGACCATCTGCGCCAGCGCTCCCAACAGGGCGAACACCACGAGAATCAGCACCGCCGCCGGACCAAGGCCGGTCTCCTCGTCGATCAGAGCCACCGCATTGATCGCCGCCGCGGGATCCCCGCCCAATCCATCGGTGAGCCACTGAGCCGACACCGCATCCGTGGCCAAATGCAGGGACAAGATCACCACCGGCAGGGCGGCGCCGGCCAGAATGAAGTTGAACACGAGCTGGCCGACGTCCTCGAAACCATCACCCAGGCCGCGATTACGAGCGATCGCCATCCGAGTGCCTGCCACGATCAGCGACACCACGAACAGCAACGCCTGCGCCCACAGGGTCAGATTGAATATCCCCTCGACAGAGGAGGCGAAGTCAGCGCCCGAGAACGGCGACTCCTTGATCCACATCGTCATGATCAGCGCCAACGACTGCGCGTTGCCCTCAAGAAGCGATTTGACGAAATCGCCAATCGGATCGCCCCAGAATCCAGAGGCAATCGCCTCGGCCGCATCGGTTGGATTGAGTGCCGCGCCGACGGTGTTGCAGGCGGCCGACTGAACACCCCGGACCGGGGCCGTGAGTGTCTCTCGCAGTCCGCCGGCATGGGCAGACTCCCTCATCCAATCGTGTGCCCCCGTATCGGAGAGCAGACCGCCGTCAAGGAACCCGCCGCCGACCTCGCCGTCTCGGCACTCCTCGTAGAACGACTGGAACTCGTTCTGATCAGTGTTCTGGGCGGCGGCTGGCGCCGCCACCGCGACCGAGGCCAACACAGCGGCCAGGAGGGCGACTGCCAGCTGCGTGAGGCGTCTCAGATCCACAGCACCCACGACCGATCCAGCTCCTCGAGCGCCGGCAAAGACCGCCCAGAGACGATCTCCCACTGTTCGCCGGTCCAGGCAACAGACACGCGAACGACTGGATGCTCGGTAGCGCTCACGTCGATGGTGTCGACCTGGCCGACTGCGTCCGCCACCGACGGCATCGCCGCATCGACGGTGCAAAACTCGGGAGAGCAGTGGCTGAAGCGGAACCACCGGGGAGCTTGAAAGCCCTCGGCGGCCCGAAGTGCTTGCCCCTGTGCCGCCGTCCCGCGGTTCCGGAGCTCCTCAAGCAACCCGGGCTCCTCCGCGACGAGCTCGGGGGCATAGCGCTGCATGAAGTCGGCGTACACCGGCCCCATCTCCAGGCCCAGGCCGATGTAGTTGGCGGTGAGCAGGGCTGCTCCGCCTGGTGAACGGGCGTAGCCAGTCATGACGTCTTCCTCGACGTCGGTGGGGCCGTCCGAGGTGGACACCATCAAGGTGGTCCCGCTCGGAACGCGCTGCAGTGTCAGGCCTGATGGTGCGGCCACCTGTTCGGTGCCGGCGGGGAAAGATCCAGCCTCTTCGCTCTGCCCTAGGGGTTGTCCTCCGGGGACCTCCACGACCGTGACTTGCCGACCCACGAGGTCACTTACCACTCGCCCCGGCTGGACTGCGGGCGTTGAGACGACAGGCGCCGAGGTCGGCTCCGGTGCAGGCGCCGCTTGGCCGGTTTCTTCGTCCCGTCCGGTCATGGCGATGACCAAGACCAACACCACCAGCGACACAACCAGTACTGCAGCGGCGGTGATCCACGTCTTCTTCGTCATTGGTTGTCCTCGTCCCAGGTCGTGAACCCGTCCAGCGTCTGGATCTCGGCGGCGTCGATGTTGTCGGCCTGCGTGGGCAGAACGACCTTCCAGTCCGCCCCGGTCCAGGCGAGCTGCACCGGGTAAGCAGCCAGGAGGGGCTCTGGCTCGTCGGCGGACGGTGGAGTGGAGGTAGCCAGCAACACGATCGCCCGCTCGGGTGAGTAGTCGGTGACCTTGAAGCCGGAGAACGTCGTCGCCACCGCCGGGTCAACTGCTCCGGACACGCTCATCAGCACCCGGGCTTGCGCCCACTGGTCACGCCCCGGGCCGGGAGCCGTCACCGTGCGCACCACCTCGGGCCAGGTGGCATCCGGGGCCGTGGCCAAGGCCGCCTGACCGTTCGCCGCCGCCAGCGCCGCACCCTGCGGCGTGTGGCTGTAGCCCTGGGGCGGGGACGTCCTTGCCGGGCCGTCGGCACGGGAGGTGGGAACCTTGAGCCCTGCGACGTTTCGCCAGGTGAGATCGGCAGGCGCAGCGGCGACGTCGACGGCCGGGGCCTCAGTCTGCTCATCTGTTGAGCAGGCTGAGATGGGTAGCAGCAGCGCTATCGCCGCAGTGATGAGAACCCGTCGCACAGCTATCTCTCCTTCTAGATGAAAACGTCGGCGATGTGGCCGGCGGAGGCCACGATCAAACACCCGACGATGACCTTGATGGTGATCGCCTGGATCGAGGGCCCGTACTGGTCGATCAGGCGGTTGTCGATCGTCAGCAGCGCGCCGATCGCCATCACCCCGGCGACCAGGACGGCGGTGGCGCCCCACTTCACCCAGCCGACTGCCTGGGTGAAGCGGGTCATCGCCTCGGCCGGTGGCCCAACAGGACTGGTCGGGGGCAGCACCGCGCCCGGATCCTGTGCCAGGACGGTCACCACGTCGGCGAGCACGGCTCTAGGAGACCAGCGCGTTGACGATGGGGCCGGCCAGCATGATGAGCAGGCAGCCACCGATGATGCGGGCGACCGTGGCCTGGACCTCGTCGCCACGGCCCGACGAGCGGGCCATGATGAAGTAGGCGCCGGCGGCCATTACGCCCATGATCCCGATCGCGATGCAGCCCCACATGAAGTACGACAGCGCGGTGTCGACCTTCACGCCCGCTCCGGGGATTTCCTGTGGGGACAGGTTCTCCCCGACGGCGATGATGTGCTCGGCCACCGGGGCGGCGGCGTGAATCGTCTCGACAAACATGGAGTTCTCCTTGTGGTCTGGTGCCCACGGATGAGCTTGGGGTCAGGACTTTGTGGTGCGGCCGCGCCACCGCTCGGCGGCGGCGCCGAAGACCTCAGCAGCGGCGGTGGCCACCGACGGCGGGACCGCGTCGGTGGGTGCTGGTGGGCGGGCAAACCGCTTCACCACCGGGGCGGTGTAGTTGGGCGTCCACGTCGCCAGCTCGGGCGGTGTGGTGGTCAGCAGTTCGGGAATCCAGTCGATGTGCCAGCTCGCGCCCGCCGCAGCGGCGACGAGCTCGCGGCGGCGCGACAGCGACAGTGCCGGTTTGTCGGGGGTCGCCGCGACGGTCACAAGGCCCAGTAGTGAGCATCCGCCGACCGCCCCGGCCTGGTGTTGGAGACACAACCGGTGCGCGGCGTCCAGGCCCGCGGCGTGCATCCGAGCGACGACGACCACGAACGGCGCGGCATCAGCGGCGGGCCACCCACGCCGACTGTCCGCGGCAGGTGCCCACATCGACTCCAAGGTGGACACCCCGGCCCCGCCGTGAGCGCCCAGTAGCCAGATCACCGGCGCCCGCCCTGCCGGACGCGGCACTGGCGTATCCCACACCGGGGACCGGTCCCCTTCAGTGGGGGCCGCCAACCACCCCGGCACAGAATTTGACGACCGGTCGCTGGGAAGCTTGTGCGCGCTGGTCATGCTCGCCTCCTTGTCTTCGTCTGCCGCCCGGCTCACGCAGTCACAGAGGCCAGCGCCTCGGACAGGGCCGAGCGGTCGGCGGTCTGCGCAGACGCTGCGAGCTGCGCCAGCTGGTCTTCCCCGGCCCCGGATCGAACTAGCTCCCTGCGATCCAGACCAGTCGACGTGGACCCTGGCTGCTGGTTCACCGGCTCGAGGCCCCGCGAGATCGCGATGTCGTTGGCCGCCGCGATCGCCCACTGCTGGGTGATCGCGGCCGGGGACTGACCCGACGCCGAGAACGGGGTGCGGTCGTACATGCCGTGTGCGTCGATCGCGTTCCAGGTCTGGGTCTCGGTGGCCATTTCCACCAGACCCGTGGTGTCGGTGACCGTGTGCTCGATCTCCCCGACCACTCGCCGCAGCCCCGAATCCACCGTCGCCGGAGTGATGACCTCCGCCGCGGACACTGCGAGCTGGCCGACCAGCACCGCCGCTCCGGCTGCTGGATTCGCAGCCCCCGCCAACGCGATCTGCGCAATGTTCTGCGGCGTCAGCGTCTTCTTGGCCACGGTGATGGACGCCGCCAGCGCCATGCCGGCGAGCTTGGTCCCGGCCTCCACCAGCATCGCGGTCGGATCGGTTGGGGTCTGGATCTGAGTGGGGTCGCTATACCGCGCCATCCGAGACAGCGTCGTGTTGCCCCGGCTGGCCGGGGCAATCGTGAAACCGCTGCCCTCGGAGTACTCCACGTCCTCCGCGATGGTCTCTGCCGCCGTGAACAGCACCGATTGACCAGTCACCTGGGCCACATTCACCAATGCCTGCACCGGATCTCCCCCGGTTTCGCTCTGCCCGGCGATGTTCGCCACGACCTGAAACAGGTCCGAATCCGGCGGGGTATCGCAGGCCAGATCCCCCGGGACACAGAACGACGCGACACGATCGGCCACCGCACCGAAATCCGGGGCGGAGGTGTTGGGCGAGATCCCGCGCCCCTCAGGGGTCGGCACCCCCTGGCCGAGGCTGATCGACGACACCGCGGTTCCCTCAGTTCCCGGGACCACTCCCGGACTGGTGCGGGTCGGGCCCTCCTGGAACACCGGCGCCCCCTGCGCGCGGGTGGGATCACTCATCAGCGCCGCCCCGGCGAACTGCTCCGGATCGACCGGTCCGGAACCGGCCCCGATGTCTCGAGCAATCGCCGAAGCGACCTGAGCGCCCTGGCTATAGCCCGAGACGAAGATCTTGGTCTCAGGGCACCGCTCGATCGTCTCCTTGATGAGCCTCTTGCCGTTCTCGATCCCGACCGTGACGCTCTCGGCATAGCTCGACTGGTCCTCCGACGGAACAAACCCGCCGAACGACGCCGGATACGGCACGTACGTGCGGCTCATCCGCGTCTCGCCGTCAGCGTTTGCCGCCCGCACGGTGGGACTGACCACCCGGGCCATCCAACCGGTGTCTGCGTCGGTCTCGGAGTTCTTCGACGACTCCGTCGTCCCGTTCACCGCAACGAGCTGCACCAAGGGGCACTCGTCGCCTTCGGGAAGTTCCACCTGCGAGGTCCCACCAGCCGACGACGGTACGGATACCGTCGAGGTCAGCGGGCTGGTTGTGGTGCTGGTCGGAGTGGTGGTCGACGTACTTTGGGCGTGAACCGCCCCGGATTGCATGACTGCCACCAACGAGGACGCAGTGACCACGGCGCCGATTCTGGCTGCATTCCTCGACTTCATTCCCGGGCTCCTTCGGAGTGCTCTTCGATCGACACGATTTGGACCTTGCCGTCTGTGCGGGTGGTCTTTACGCGCTGGTTGTAGGTGGTTTCTGTGCCATCGGGTGCGGTCTCGGTCAGCTCGACCAACGCCGCATCGTCGCCGTCGCTCGCGACCCGAAGGCAGTGCGTTGTACCCCGGGCCACGGAGTCGATGCCCTCCTGGAGCGCATCAAGATCGGTGATCTGGGAGTCCTTTGCCAACAGCGGCTTCATCTCGTCGGCGTCTCTCGCGACGTAGTAGGCGTGTTGGAAGGCCAGTACGACACCGGCAACCGACTTTTGATCGCCTTTGCCGTTGCCCGAGACGGCGGTGGCCGACTCGGAGGTCTCACACTCCGACTCGGCCACCGCCCCGCCCTCGCCTGCCACCGCAGTCGGCGGAAGCTTCAACGTCGGAGAGGCCGACGTCTCCGGACCCGACAGCAGGGAGGACATCACCCAGGCGCCGGCGCCGATTACCACCAGCACTGCCGCGATGACGCCTACGAACAGCAATCTGACGCGCCCCCGGTTGTCGGCCCGACCTGGCGTGGTCTGGTCGGCAGCCGGGATCGGGTCGGGTAGGTCGAACCACTGCTCGTCAGTGGAGGAAGGGCCGGTGGGGACTGCCTCCAGATGACGGGCCTCCTCCCGATCGTCAGCAGAATCTGACGGCTCTACGCCTGAGAACCACTCGGGCTGATCGTCGTCTGCACTCACCACTAGCCCCTCTCCCCTGCTCGATGTCGGTCAGTTGAAGTGGACCGGCGGGACGCCCGGGATGGCCAGGCCGTTGATCGACCCGGCGGCCGCGTCCTTGGCGTTGTTCATGCCGTCGTGGAACGCGTTCTCGACGCCCGTTGCAGCATGGGGGTTGCTCGCCACCGCGCCGCCCAGGCCGAGCGCTGCCGACCCTCCGCCGGCGGCGACACCGGTGCCGACGATTCCTGCGGGAACTGCCCATGCGGGCGCGGTGGCAACCGCCGCGGCGGCACCGGC
>NZ_JAALEA010000133.1 GCF_014145145.1 Dietzia cercidiphylli | reverse complement strand
CCCCGGACCCGACGTGTCCGCCGGACCCGTGGACCCGGGCGGGGACGTCGTGCCCGGCGTGGAGGTGGAACCCGGGGCGGACGTCATGGCCCGCGTCGAGGTCGAGCCCGGGGTGGAGCCGGGGCCCGGGGAGGAGGTGCTCCGCAGCGTGGGCGCGGGGTGCTGGTCGGGGAACGTCAGGTCGAGCAGGTGGCCGCGGCGGCCGACCCGGCTGGACAGGACCCCGACCGTCCCCACCGAGAGTTCCACGACGTCGCCCACCTCGTCCTGCTCCACCAGCCGCCGGAGTCTTGCGATGTCCCGGGAGGCCAGACGTTCCAGGCTCGAGTGCGAGGCCAGCACCACCTCGTCGCCGAACGCGCAGGTGGCGGCGTCGGAGGATCGGGTGCGTTCGACGAAGCGGTGCCAGAGTTCGCGGTCGTCCGCGCGGGCGGTGTCGACGTAGCGGGCCTCGATGTCCGCGACGATCTTCCGCACGAACGGCGCGAACATGCGGGAGGCGTCGGCGCTCATCCCCGTCAGATCCACCGCCCCGACCAGGCGGCGGGTGAGCGGGTCGACGATCGGGTGCCCGTAACAGGCGAAGTCGCGCAGGACCTCCGCGAAGTGCTGCTCGCCGTGGATGAAGACCCCGGCGCGGGTCTCGAGCGCCGTGCCGATGCCGTTGTTGCCCACCGCGTCCTCGGTGAGGGTGGCACCGTCGTCGACTCCCCGCCGCAGGAGCATGCGGGAGATCCGGGCGTTGTCGCGCACCGAGCGGATGACCCGGCCCTCGCGGTCCGCGAGCAGGAGCATGGCTCCGGTGTCCTTGAGGACCTCGTCGAGGTCGTCCATCACCGGTCGGGCGGCCTCGGCGAGACGGTGGGACCGGGAGGCGTGCGGATCGGGGGCACCGGGGCGCGCGCTCTTCGGGGTCAGTCCGCACGAGGCGGACCGGCGCCAGGACAGGTCCACCGGGTCCTCGCCGGGCGCGACGGGGGAGTGGACTGTCTGGGTCACGGGGCACCTCCGGCCGGATGAGGGGTGTGACTCACACCATACGCAAGCGGGCGGCGGGGTGATCCCAGGGCTCGGGCGATCGGGATCCCGGGGCTCGGGCGGCGGCTCAGTGGCTCCGGGCCGCGTGGGCCGGGTGCACCAGATGCGCGGGGAGCCCGGGCGCGCG
>NZ_JAALEA010000132.1 GCF_014145145.1 Dietzia cercidiphylli | reverse complement strand
TGCCCCCACTGGGCGTCGACGGCCGAGGGGTCGGGGGCGGGTTGGACGACCAGGCCCGAGATCCGGCTCGCCACGGCGGACAGGGCGTTGTCCTCGACTCCGTCGGCCAGGCGCCGCACCTCCTCGGAGCCGACTCCCGGGTCGACCTGACCGGTGACCAGCCTGTGGACCGGCCCGGCCAGGACCTCACACCCCGGTGTGGCGTCCGGGCCGGGGGAGGGGGCGGGAGTCCCGGCGGCGACGCTCGGTGTCGTGGTGGGGGCAGTGCCCGGTCCGGTGGTGGTCGTGGGTGATTCACCCGGCGTCACCTGCCCGCAGGCGCCGACGGCCAGGGCGAGGCCGAGACCCGCGACGATCGCACGGCCGGGCTGAAGTGCCGCTGCTCTCCGGTGCGCCATGCTCCGCAGGATAACCGGGCTGGGACTTTCGCGGGTTCAGGCGTACTCTCGGGGCATGGGTAGACAGATCTGTCTATGCAGAGTGGCGGTACGGACGGTACCGAGAGGTCGAGGAGGTCGGTCATGAGCCTGCGAGAGGTGTTCGCGTTCCCTGAGGTCGTCAACGACTATGCCGCCCGGTGCACCGCCGGGCTCGTCGTGACGCTCGCGGTGGTGACGATGCTCGCGCCGCCGCCGGCGCAGACCTGGCTCGCCGCGGCACTGGTCGTCGGCTTCGCCCTCCGGGTGGCCGGGGGGCCGCGGTACTCACCGTTCGGCAGGCTCTCGGTGCACGTACTGGCCCCCAGGGTCAGCTCCGAGCCCAAGCTGGTCGCGGGTGCACCCAAGCGGTTCGCCCAGACGATCGGCCTGGTCATGTCCTCGGTCGCGCTCGGGTTGTTCCTGGGCGGGTTGACGGGGGCGGGGGTCGTGGTCCTGGGCGTGCTGGTGGCCGCCGCCCTCGCCGAGGCGGCCCTGGGGTTCTGCCTGGGGTGCTGGATGTACGGCCAACTGCAGCGGGTCGGTGTCGTGTCGGAGGACGCCTGCGTCGACTGCGCCGACATCTGGGCCCGGCCCGGGATGACCGCGCGCAACTGAGACCTGCTCGCAACCGGGACACCGTCACTCCGCGTTACTGTGGAGGACATGACTTCCCCGTCCGAGAACCACGAGTCGTACGGCGACGACCCCCGGGGCCACGGCTCGGCGTACGGCACCCCGTCGGACTCCGGCGACCGGTTATCTCCCTACGGGACGCAGTCCTACGAGAGCCCCTCGTTCGGGCACCAGCAGTTCGACCAGCAGCAGTTCGAGCAGCAGCCGTTCGAGCAGCAGCCCTACGGCGCCCATTTCTACGGGGCCCAGCCGTTCGGGACTCAGCCTTATGGGACGGAGCCCTACGGCACGCAGCCCTACGGCGCGCAGCCCTACGGCGTGGAGCCTTACGGCGTGCAGCCCTACGGCTCACCGGGCTACGGCGCGATGCACCCGTACGCGCCGGCCTACGGGGCGTCGCGCAAGGAGCCGGCGCTCTCGCTGGTGTTGTCCTTCTTCCTGCCCGGGCTGGGCACGCTGATCAACGGCCAGGCAGGCAAGGGGATCGGCATCATGGCCGGCTACTTCCTCGGCATCCTGCTGTCCGTGGTCCTGATCGGGATCCCGATCATGCTCGGGTTCTGGGTCTGGGGGATGGTCGACGCCTATTCGGGTGCCAAGGAGTACAACGCCCGGAACGGCTTCTACTGAGAGACCGGTCGCCGGACCTTCCGTAACCTGGTCGCATGACAGCGACCGAGATCACCACGACCGACGACTCGCGCCCCTCGGGCCTCGACCTCCAGTACGTCGACCGGGACGTCCGTCCCCAGGACGACCTCTACCAACACGTCAACGGCACCTGGATCCGCGATCACGTGATCCCCGCGGACCGGCCCATCGACGGTGCCTTCCTCGCGCTGCGCGACCTGTCCGAGGAGCGGGTGCGGGACATCATCACCGACGCCCCCGTGGACTCGCGGATCGGGGCGTTCTACGCCTCCTTCATGGACACCGACGCGGTCGAGGCCGCGGGCGTCGCCGCGCTCGCGCCCGATCTGGCCGAGATCGACGGCGCGACCGACGCCGACTCGCTGGCCCTGGCCATGGCGCGGCTGGAGAAGGTGGGCGTCGGCGGTCTGATCGGCGCCTACGTCAACAACGACGCCAAGAACTCCACCGAGTACATCCTCTACCTGGTGCAGTACGGCATCGGACTGCCGGACGAGTCCTTCTACCGCGAGGATCAGTACGCGGAGCTGCGCGACCAGTACACGGATCACATCGCGCGGATGCTCGTGCTCGCGGAGCTGTCGGGAGACGAGGACGCCCGCGCCCGCGCCGAACGGATCGTCGCGCTGGAGACCCGCATCGCCTCCGCGCACTGGGATGTGGTGGCCCGCCGCGACGCCGACAAGACCTACAACCCCGTCACCTGGGACGAGCTCCCCGGCCTGGCGCCCGGATTCCCCTGGCACGACTGGGCCCGTGAGGTGGGCGGCTCGGAGGAGACCTTCGGCCGCGTCGTGGCCATGCAGCCCGACTTCCTCACCGCTGTCGCCGGACTGTGGTCGACCGAACCACTGGAGACGTGGAAGGAATGGCTGCGGTGGCGGGTCCTCGGTTCGCGCGCGCCCTACCTGACCAGCGACCTGGTGGAGGAGGACTTCCGCTTCTACGGCACCGCGATGTCCGGCACGGAGGAGATCAAGGCCCGGTGGAAGCGCGGCGTCGCCGCGGTCGAGGCGGCCCTCGGCGAGGAGGTGGGTAAGGAGTACGTGGCCCGCCACTTCCCACCCGGCCACAAGGCCCGGATGGTCGAGCTGGTGGAGAACCTCACCGCCGCCTACCGCTACTCCATCGCGCGGTTGCCGTGGATGACGCCGGAGACCCGCGAGCGGGCGCAGGAGAAGCTCGAGGCGTTCGTGCCCAAGATCGGCTACCCGGAGAAGTGGCGCGACTACTCGGCGCTCGAGGTGCGCCCGGACGACCTGCTGGGCAACGTGCGGCGGTCGGCCGAGTTCGAGCACCGCTACGAACTGGGCAAGCTCGGCGGCCCGGTCGATCGCGGCGAGTGGCACATGACCCCGCAGACGGTCAACGCCTACTACAACCCGGTGATGAACGAGATCGTGTTCCCGGCCGCCATCCTCCAGCCCCCGTTCTTCGACGCCGACTCCGACGACGCCGCCAACTACGGGGCGATCGGCGCGGTGATCGGTCACGAGATCGGCCACGGGTTCGACGACCAGGGGTCGAAGTACGACGGCGACGGCAACCTGGTGGACTGGTGGACCGACGACGACCGCTCCGCGTTCTCCACCCGCGTGGACGCGCTGATCGACCAGTACCAGGGCCTGACCCCGGACGGTCTGGACCCCGCGAAGGACCACGTCAACGGAGCCTTCACGGTGGGGGAGAACATCGGCGACCTCGGCGGGCTGACCATCGCGCTGCTGGCCTACCGGCTGGCGCAGGGGTCGACCGGGGAGGGCTCCGACGTGCAGCCGGCGGAGGGGACGGAGGTGGGCCCCGAGATCGACGGGATGACCGGCATCCAGCGGCTCATCACCTCCTGGGCCATCGTGTGGCGCACCAAGACCCGCGCGGAGGAGGCCGCCCGCCGGTTGGCCGTGGACCCGCACTCCCCGCCGGAGTTCCGCTGCAACCAGGTGGTGCGGAACCTCGACGACTTCCACGCCGCGTTCGGGGTGACCGAGGGGGACGGGCTGTGGCTCGCCCCCGAGGAGCGCGTGAGCATCTGGTGAAGGGGCCCCGCCGGCTCCGGCCCGGTCGTTGGGGTTCACCCATGACGAGCCGGGATGTACCGATCAGGGTCGTGGAATGGTCGACGGGCTATCTGGGCAGGATGGCGGTCGAGGCCGTCGACGCCCGGCCCGAGCTGGAGCTGGTGGGCGTCTTCGTCTCCGATCCCGCGAAGGTCGGCGTCGACGCGGGCCGGCTCGCCGGTCTGGGCCGGGATCTGGGGGTGATCGCGACCGACGACCGGGCGACACTGCTCGCTCTCGACCCGGACGCGATCGTGTACACCGCCGAGACCGAGACCCGCTTCATGCCGGCGATCGAGGACTTCCGCGGCTTCCTGCGCGCGGGTATCGACGTGGTGGCCTCCGGCCCCGTCCTGCTCCAGTACCCGCACGGGACCCTCCCGGAGGAGATGATCGCCCAACTCGTGGACGCCGCCCGCGAGGGTGGCGCCACGCTGCACGTCAACGGCATCGACCCGGGATTCGCCAACGACGTCCTGCCGCTGGTCATGACGAGCCTGTCCCGGCGCATCGACCTGATCCGGGTGGGCGAGATCGCCGACTACTCGGTGTACCACCAGGGCGAGACCATGCGGCGGCTGTTCGGCTTCGGTCGGTCCATGGACACCCTGCCGCCACTGCTCCGACCGGGGATGCTCGCCGCGGGCTGGGGGTCGGTGGTCCGTCAGCTCGCCGCCGCGTTGGAGGTGACGCTCGACGAACCGCTGGTCGAGCGCCACGAGCGGCTTCCCGCGGATCGGGACCTGTCGCTGCTGGCGTGCGAGGTCCCGGCCGGGACCCAGGCGGCGCTGCGGTTCGAGGTGGTGGGACAGGTCGACGGCGAGGACCGCATCGTCCTGGAGCACGTCACCCGCACCGCCGTCGACCAGGCACCGGACTGGCCCCGCCCCGACCACGGGGACGGGTGCTACCGCATCGACATCCTCGGTGAGCCGGCCATGCGCGTGGAGTTCACCCACCACGCCGAGCACGGCGACCACAACGAGTCCGGCATGCTCGTCACCGCGATGAGGCTGGTCAACGCCGTCGAGGCCGTGGTCGCGGCGGAGCCCGGTCTGGTATACGCAAAGGACCTGCCGATGATCACCGGGCGTGGCTTAATGAGAAGATGAACATAATCGGTGCCGCCCGTGCCGCCCGTGCCGCCCGTGCCGC
>NZ_JAALEA010000131.1 GCF_014145145.1 Dietzia cercidiphylli | reverse complement strand
CGGGCGGCGCCAGCAACGCGGCGAGCGGCGAGGCGGCCGCCGCGGCGACCGCACACGTCAGCCCCGGAAGCACCACGAGGACGGTGACGCCACCCGGCCTCCGCAGGCCCGGGTGACGGTGCCACAAGGTCAGCACCGCACACACGACGGCCGCCCCGAGGAGGACGATCAACATCAGGAGCTGGCTGCCGCCGTCCGTCCCGGACTCCGGGAGCCGCAACCCCCTCCCGCCGCCCACCGAGAGCAACTCCGAGCGGGGTGCCGCCACGATCCACAGCAGCAGCGCGACCACGGCCGGACCGACGACTCCCGTCACGGTCCCCACGGCGCGGATCGGCGGCGAGCTGAGCATGGGCCGGACTGTACCAACGCGGGCGCTGTCGACCGTCTGTGGTGTAATCGGACGCGGCTCCGCCATGCTCTTCGGTGCACGCGCTCGCAGAGTCGGGGCGCCTGCACAGACCGGACGACCCGTCAGGAAGTACTCGCCAGTGGCCACCAGCACTCCGATCTCGCCTGCTCGCCGCCGGCGAGGGAAGATGGCCTACCGGCACGACATCGACGGGCTCCGCGGGCTGGCCATCGCACTGGTCGTGGTGTTCCACATCTGGATGGGCCGCGTCTCCGGCGGCGTCGATGTGTTCCTCACCCTCTCCGGATTCTTCTTCCTGGGATCGCTCCTACGCGGCGCCTCGGACGGGCGCACCGCCCTCAACCCGATCCCCCATCTCACGCGACTGGTCCGTCGGCTGTACCCGGCGTTGGTGGTCACGGTGGCCGCGACCGTCGTGGGGACGATCCTCATCAAGCCCCCTACCCAGTGGTCGGCGATCTTCGAACAGACCCTCGCCTCACTGCTGTACTACCAGAACTGGGAACTCGCGCTCACCTCCCAGGACTACGCGGCGGCCGACGCCACCATCTCGCCGCTGCAGCACCTGTGGTCCATGTCGGTGCAGGGCCAGTTCTATCTCGTCGCCCTCGGCGTCGTCCTGGGCCTGACCGCGATGTGGCGGCTCATCGGGCGGGGCGGCTCGCCCAAGTGGATGCTCCTCGGAGTGGTGGCCGTGGGCACCGCGGCCTCGGTGTGGTGGTCCGCCTACGGGCAGGCCGTCAACCAGCCCTGGAACTACTACGACACCGGCGCCCGGATGTGGGAGCTCCTCGTCGGTGGTCTCGTGGCGATCCTGCTGGCGGGGATCGTGCTGCCGTGGCCGTTGCGCATGCTCAGCACCGTCGCCGGGCTGGCGCTCATCGTGAGCTGCGGCTTCGTGATCGACGGCGCCGCCTACTTCCCCGGCCCCCTGGCCTGGTACCCGATCGGCGGGGCCCTGCTGATCATCCTCGGCGGCAACCTCCCCGAGGGCGAGCGCGCGACACCGCGGAGGGACCCGGTCACCTGGCTGCTGTCCGCGCGGGTGTTCCGACGCCTGGGCGACATCTCGTACTCCCTGTACCTGTGGCACTGGCCGCTCCTCATCCTCTGGCTCTCCTACGACCGGCAGGCCGAGATCACGCTGGTGTCGGGGCTGGCGATCGTCGCGGTCTCCGTGGTGCTCGCCCTGTTGACCGAGAAGTACGTCGAGCGACCGCTGCGGATGGCCAGCCGGGCACGCGGGCGGTCCACCCCCGCCGCCCAGAAGCGTGACTCGCTCCGCAAGGGGTCCGGACGCAACGCGCGCGATCAGCGCCGCTTCGTCCAGGCCACCGCCCTCGTCGTGGTGGCCGCGGTGGCCAGCCTCGGGACGGTCGGATGGTGGACCGCCACGTCCGCCTCCCGCTCGGCCGTGCCCTATGTCGACTCACTGACCGACCCGGACCACCCCGGGGCCCGCGCCTTCTTCGACGGCATCCCGGTCCCCGAGGACGCCGACTACGTCCCCTCACTGCTGCAGGTGGGCAACGACCTGCCCGTGAGCACCCTGGACGGCTGCATCTCGAACTTCGAGTCGGCCGAGGTGCAGATGTGCGTGTACGGCGACGTCACCGCGCCGCGCACCATCGCCTTGGTGGGTGGCTCCCACGCCGAGCACTGGATCAGCGGCCTCGACGAGGTCGGCCGACACTACGGCTTCCGGGTGGTCACGGTGCTCAAGATGGGGTGCCCGCTGACCCTGGACGCCTCGGTGTCCGACAGCGACGAGTTGCTGTACGAGAGCTGCGCCGAGTGGACGCCCGCCGCCCTGGCCGCCCTCGTGGGCCTGGCACCCGACTTCGTGTTCACCACCGCCACCCGGCCGGTGGGGGTCGTGGGCCCGGACGTCACCCCGCGCCAGTACGTGGACCTATGGCGTGCACTCGACCAGCAGGGCATCGGCGTGATCGCCGTCCGGGACACCCCGTGGCTCAACCAGGGCCGCGGCCCGATCCGGGCCGGGGACTGTCTGGGAGACGGCGGCACCCCCGAGGAGTGCGGGATGCCCCGGGAGCGGTCCATCGCGCCGATCAACCCGGCCGGGCTCGCCGGGGCCGGGATCGACTCGGTCCGACTGATCGACCTCACCGACGGCCTGTGCGACCCGGCGAACTGCCCGGTCGTGGTGGGCAACGTGATCGTCTACCACGATTCCCACCACCTCTCCGGGTCGTGGGTCCGGTCCGCGTCGGGCGAACTGGCCAGGCAGATGGGGCCCGCGACCGGCTGGTGGTGACCGCCGGGGGCCCGGCACAGCGGCTCCCGCCCCGAAACGCACTACTGTTGGGCTTTGTGACCAACGACGACGCGCAGCAGTCCGCCCCAGAGCTCATCCGTGCCTGGCCTGGTACCGCCTTCCCCCTCGGTGCCACGTATGACGGAACCGGCACCAACTTCGCGCTGTTCTCCGAGGTGGCCGAGCGCGTCGACCTGTGCCTGATCGACCGCGACGGCGGGGAGCAGTGCGTCGAGCTCACCGAGGTCGACGGTCATATCTGGCACTGCTATCTGTTCGGGGTGACCCCGGGGCAGCGCTACGGCTTCCGGGTGCACGGGCCGTACGAGCCCGAGAACGGTCTGCGCTGCGACCCCTCCAAGCTGTTGCTCGACCCGTACGGCAAGGCCTTCGACGGGGAGTTCGACGGCCACCCGAGCCTGCACAGCTACGACCTGGACGACCCGGGTCGACGGAACACCGAGAACTCCCTCGGTCACACCATGACCACCGTCGTGATCAACCCCTACTTCGACTGGGGCAACGACCGCGCGCCCCGGCACGAGTACCACAACACCGTGATCTACGAGGCCCACGTCAAGGGCATGACCGCCACGCACCCCGACATCCCGGCGGAGATGCGCGGCACCTACGCCGGCATGACCCACCCGGCGATCATCGACTACCTGACCGACCTCGGCGTCACCGCGATCGAGTTGATGCCGGTGCACCAGTTCATGCAGGACCAGCGGTTGATCGACATGGGGCTGCGGAACTACTGGGGGTACAACAGCTTCGGCTTCCTGGCCCCGCACAACGAGTACGCGTTCGCGGAGAAGCCCGGTGACGCGGTGAGCGAGTTCAAGGCGATGGTCAAGGCGTTCCACGACGCCAACATCGAGGTGATCCTGGACGTGGTCTACAACCACACCGCGGAGGGTAACCACATGGGACCCACCATCGCGTTCCGCGGGATCGACAACCAGGCGTACTACCGTCTGGTCGAGGGCGACGAACAGCACTACATGGACTACACGGGCACCGGGAACACGCTCAACGTCCGGCACCCCCACTCCCTGCAGCTCATCATGGACTCGCTGCGGTACTGGGTCCTCGACATGCACGTCGACGGGTTCCGGTTCGATCTCGCCTCCGCCCTGGCCAGGGGGCTGCACGACGTCGACCGGTTGTCCTCGTTCTTCGATCTGGTCCAGCAGGACCCGGTGGTCAGCCAGGTCAAGCTGATCGCCGAGCCGTGGGACGTCGGCGAGGGCGGCTACCAGGTGGGCAACTTCCCGCCGCTGTGGACGGAGTGGAACGGGCAGTTCCGCGACACCGTCCGCGACTTCTGGCGGGGAGAGCCCGCCACTCTCGGCGAGTTCGCCTCCCGCCTGACCGGCTCCTCGGACCTGTACGAGAACACCGGACGTCGCCCCACCGCCTCGATCAACTTCGTCACCGCCCACGACGGCTTGACCCTCAACGACCTGGTCAGCTACAACGAGAAGCACAACGAGGCCAACGGCGAGGACGGCAACGACGGCGAGAGCCACAACCGCTCCTGGAACTGCGGGGTCGAGGGACCCACCGACGACCCCGAGGTGCTGCGTCTGCGCCACCGGCAGCGGCGCAACATGCTGACCACCCTCATCCTGTCGCAGGGCACGCCGATGATCGCCCACGGTGACGAGATCGCCCGCACGCAGGGCGGGAACAACAACGTGTACTGCCAGGACAACGAGATCGCGTGGATGAGCTGGGACCTCGACGAGGAGAAGGAAGACCTCCTCGAGTTCACCCGCACCCTGGTCCGACTGCGGAAGGACCATCCGGTGTTCCGCCGGCGCAGGTTCTTCGGCACCGTTCTCCGCGACGACGAGGACCCACAGGACATCGCCTGGTTCAGCCCGGACGGGTCCGAGATGACCCACAAGGACTGGGACTCCGGCTTCGGCAAGTCCCTGGCCGTCTATCTCAACGGTGAGGGCATCCACGAACCCGACGAGCGTGGCCAGCGGATCGTCGACGACTCGTTCCTCCTGCTGTTCAACGCCCACCACGAGCCCATCGAGTTCTCGTTGTTGGGGTCCGAGTACGCCGAGAGCTGGGAGGTCGTCCTGGACACCGCGGTCCACCTCGAGGAGCGCACCGGTGAGCTGGGGTCGGACGACACGATCACGGTGGCCGATCGCGGCACGATCGTGCTGCGCAAGGTCACCTGATCGTGGCCGCCGCGGATCTGACCGGGACCGGGCCGCTGCGCAGGGGTACGGCCCTGGCGAGCACCTACCGCATCCAACTGCGGACGCCCGCGTCCGACCCGGACGGCCGCGGGTTCGTCCTGGCCGACGTCGAGGCCCTGGTCCCCTACCTCGCCGACCTCGGCGTGGGATCGGTGTACCTGTCGCCGATCCTCGAGGCCACCCCCGGATCGACCCACGGGTACGACGTGGTGGACCCGACCACGGTCGCAGCGGAGCTCGGCGGGATCAGCGCACTGCGGTCGCTGCGGGCGGCCTGCCGGGAGCACGACCTGGGCCTGGTGGTGGACATCGTCCCCAACCACCTGGGCGTGGACCGTCCGGCGGCGAACCGCTGGTGGTGGGACGCGTTGCGCCGGGGCCCGGAGTCGCCGTATTTCACGTACTTCGACTTCGACACCGAGCCCGCCAACGGGGCGGACGGCCGGATAGCGATCCCGGTGTTGGGTTCACCGGAGGACGTCGACCAGCTCGTCGTCGTCACCCCCACCGACACCGCCACAGACACCGACACCTCCGACACGGACGCTGCGGAGGCCGAGCTGCACTTCTACGACCATCGCTTCCCGGTGGCCCCCGGCACCGGGGGCGGGACCGCGCAACAGGTGCACGACCGCCAGCACTACCGGTTGGTCCACTGGCGGGAGCCGCTCCTGGGCTACCGGCGGTTCTTCACCGTGACCGGGCTGGCCGGGCTGCGCCAGGAGGACCCGGCGGTCTTCGACGCCACCCACGCCGAGGTGGCCCGCTGGTGCGAGGAGGATCTGGTCGACGGCATCCGGGTCGACCACCCCGACGGTCTCGCCGATCCCGTGGGCTACACCCGGCGGCTCCGCGGGCTGGCCGGCGAGGACCGGTGGCTGCTGGTGGAGAAGATCCTCGCGCCCGCCGAGGTGCTCGAACCCGCCATGCCCGTCGACGGGACCACGGGATACGACGCCCTCCGGCTGATCGACCAGATGCTGGTGGACCGGGGCGGACAAGCGCGGTTGACCGAGCTGGCCTCCCGGTACTGCGGCGGCCCCGGCGACGAGGAGCAGGTCCACGATCAGTCCGCCCGTCTCAAGCGGCAGATCGTCCTGGAGGACCTCGCCCCCGAACTGGGCCGCCTGACCCGCGCAGTGCGGCGTGAGGCCGCCCTCGGCAGGGAGCCGAGTGTCGTGACGGGTGGTGACGACGAGGAGGCCCTCCTCCGCGAGGCGTTGGTCTCGGTGATCGAGCGCACGCCCGCCTATCGCGCCGACTATCCCGTCCTCCGCGGGACCCTGCCCGCGATACTGGACGATCTGCACCGCGACCGCCCCGAACTGGCTCCCGTGCTGGGTCTCGTGGCCGGGGCTCTGGCCCGTGGTGCCGAGGCCTCGAGCCGGTTGGCGCAGGTGACCGGTGCGGCCACCGCCAAGGCCGAGGAGGACCGCCTGTTCTACCGGCTCGGCCGGCTGGTCTCGCTCAACGAGGTCGGCGGTTCACCGGGGCGGATGGGCATGCAGGTGGAGGCCTTCCACCTCGCGATGGCCGAACGCGCGCTCGCCTCCCCCCTGGCCATGACGGCGCTCAGCACCCACGACACCAAGCGGGGCGAGGACGTGCGCGCCCGGATCTCGGTCCTCTCCCAGCTGTCCGACGAGTGGGCGGATCTGGTCTCCGAGGTGTTCCGGACGTTCCCCCCGCCCGCCGAGGACGCGGGCTACTTCCTGCTCCAGGTGATCGTGGGGGTGTGGCCGGAGCGCGACGATCCCGCCGACGACCTGCGGTCCCGGCTGCACGACTACGCCGACAAGGCCCTACGTGAGGCCGCCGTGCACACCACCTGGACCGATCAGGACGCGGACTTCGAGTCCGCCGCCCACCGGTGGATCGACACCCTGCTCGACTCGGGCGGCGCGTTGCTCACCCCGTTCGTCGACCGCATCGCCCCCGCCGGGCGTGACAACTCGTTGATCGCCAAGGCGACACAACTGCTGTCCCCCGGGGTCCCCGACGTCTACCAGGGCACGGAGGTGTGGGAGGACTCGCTGGTCGACCCGGACAACCGCCGGTTCGTGGACTACGAGCCCCTGCGGTCCGGCGCGGTGGCCCGCGGCGGGCACCCCAAGTTCGCGCTGGTCCGTGAGGCACTGCGGATCCGGCGTGCGCATCCGGCGGCGATGGCGGCCGGCGCGCACGTCCCGCTTCCGGTGCGGGGGCCCGCCGCCGCCGACGTGGTGGCGTTCACCAGGTTCGTCGACGGGCGTGCGACGGTCGGCATGATCGCCAGGCGGCGCACCGCGGTGGTCGGGGCCGGCGAGTTCGGCGGAACCGAGGTCCTGCTCCCGGAGGGCACCTGGGTGGTTCGCCCGGACGGCTCGTCGATCTCCGGCCGGGTGGACGTCGGTGACCTGCTGGCCGTGTCGCCGGTCGTGCTGATCGTCCGCTCGGACGACTGACCGGCCCTACCCGCGGCCCTGGAGGCGGTCGGTCTCGCGTCGCTCTCGCTTGGTCGGCCGCCCCGCTCCCCTCTCCCTCCGGGGCTGTGAGGCCAGCACCTCCCTGGGAGGGGGCGGTGGCGAGTGATCGATGTAGCAGGTCACGGCCACGGGGGCGCCCACCCGTTTGTTGACCGTCCGGACCACCTCGAGGACGCGGATCCGACCGAGCGTGCCCGTCACCTGGACGCGATCTCCGGGCACGACGGCCTTCGACGGTGGCACCGCCTCCCCGTTGACCTTGACGTGCCCGCCGCGGCAGGCGGCCGCCGCCTTGGTCCGCGACGGGAACAGCCGCACCGACCACGTCCACGCGTCCACCCGCACTGCCATAGGGCGAGGATAGCGAGACCGGTCGTCGCTAACCGGTCGGGACACCGTCACGGGGTGTCCGCGCGGCGGCCAGCCGGGTCTCGAGCTCCCGCGCCGCCCGGAGCAGTCCGTCGGGGCCGAGGACGCGGAACCCGGCGTCGAAACGCACGACCGCGGCGATCACGCCGGCCCAGGACCACGACCCGAGCGTCACCCGGGTGGAGTGCGCCGACAGCGCCTCGACCTCGCCGTCGTGCACCCAGCGGGCCACGTCAATCACGGGGAGGTCGATCACGACCTCCCCGACGCACGGCCACGCGTCGTCGTGGGCGGACCCCTTCGACCGGCTCGCGAGGAATCCCGTCGCGGTGCCGGTCGGGATCCCCCTGGCCTCGAAGGCGGGCCCGGTGGGTAGTCGTGGGGTCATGCGATCCACCCGGAACGTCCGCCAGTCGTCCCTGTCCAGGTCCCACGCGACCAGGTACCAGCGTCCGTTCCGCGCCACCACCCCGTGCGGTTGTGTCCGCCGGGACGGTGAATCGGGGTCGCGGTAGCCGAAGCGCAGGGTCATCCTCCTCCGCACCGCCTCGCTGACGGCCTCCACGACGGCGGGGGTGACGCCGGTGGAGTCGACTCCGGTGGGGTGGGCTGAGTTGTCGAACCGGATCCCGTCGATCCGGTGCCGCAGTCGTGAGGGCATCACCTGTCGTACCGTCGCCAGCGCGCGGTGGTCTTATTCTCCCGGAAAAGAGGACACCCTGTGTCCTCGAGCCCCGACACGATGGAGCCGAGCGGCAGATCGCCGCGGATCCGGTCCCACCCGAGGGAGTCACCATGTCAGTCACCACCACCACACATCTCAACCTGCCCGGCACCGCACGGGAGGCGCTCGCGCACTACCAGCGCGCCTTCGGCGGCGAGGTGCACATCACGACCTATGGCGAGGTCGGGATGCCCCAGGACGCCCCGGACGCCGGGAAGGTGGTCTTCGGCCGCGTCACCGCGGACTGCGGCTTCAGCGTCATGGCGTACGTCATCCCCGGACGCGACGAGCCCTTCGGTGGTCTCACGACCCGCCAGAACGGCATGACGGTGACCGATCAGCCGTTCTTCGACTCCGTCAGCGTCAGCTCCCTCGGTGAGGCGGAGGGGTACTGGAGCGCACTCGCCGAGGGTGCGACGGTCATCGAGCCCCTCGCGGCGTCCGCGTGGAGCGCCGGCTTCGGGATGCTGACGGACCGGTTCGGCGTCACCTGGAGCGTGGACGTGGCCGGGAACCCGGCGGACTGATCCCACCGCGGTCACCCGGTTGCACGAAGGATCCGGCCGGGGCTCGGGACGGGCCCCGGCCGGGGGCCGCGTGCCCCCCGTGCGAGACTGACATCACAGTCCCGCACGACCTCCTGGAGGGCCCATGACCGACGCCGCCGCCACGCTCGAGCGGATCCTCGACGACCGCTACAGCTGCCGAGGATTCACGTCCGACCCCGTTCCCGAGGAGACGATCGACCGGATCCTGCAGATGGCCCAGCGCACGGCGTCCTGGTGCAACTCTCAGGCCTGGCAGGTCGACCTGGTGACCGGGCAGGCGACCGCCGAGTTCGGCAAGCACCTCACGGAGTACGTGTTGGCCAACGGGATGCGCTCGGACCTGCCGGCACCCGAGCGCTACGAGGGCGTGTACGGCGAACGGCGGCGGGCCAGCGGGTACGGCCTCTACACCGCGCTGGGCATCGAGCGCTCGGACAAGGAGGCACGGCTCACGCAGATGCTGGAGAACTACCGGTTCTTCGGCGCCCCGCACGTCGCGGTGATCACCTCGGACGCGGGCCTGGGCACCTACGGCGCGGTGGACTGCGGTGGCTATGTGGCGACGTTCCTCGCGGCGGCGTCCTCGCTGGGCGTGGCCACCTGCGCCCAGGCCGCGCTCGCGCTCTACTCGGACGGGGTCCGCGAGCACCTCGGGATCGGTGAGGACCGGCTGATCGTGTGCGGGATCGCCTTCGGCTACGCCGACCCCGAGCACCCCGCCAACACCTTCCGGGCCGATCGGGCGGATCTCACCGACGTGGTCCGCCGCCACGGCTGACCGGGGACGCCCACGGTCGATCCGGATCCGTCAGTACAGTTCGCGATTCTTGGGCTTGCCCGAGATGGCCTGGCGCACCTGGTTGCCTTTGTAGATCGCCACGATCCCGGCGAGGATCGCCACCACGGTGAAGAACGAGCTGGCGAACAACGCGATCGGCAGCGCCACCACGGTCACGCCCAGCGCGATCGCCGTGGTGCGCGCATCCTTGCGCACCTGCTGCTTCTGGACCTCGATCGAGTTCGGTTGGTAGGGCTGCATGCTCATACCGTCAGGATTCCATATCTCGGCACCGCACCGCGTTCTCGGTGGTCGCCACCCCTGCGGGTTGCCACTCGACCCCACCGGAGGTCCGGGTCGCCAGGATCGGCCCCAGCACCTCGAGCTCCCCGGCGACGGTCAACACCACCCGCCGGCCGTGGTCCACGCCGAGCACCCGCGCACCCGCCCCGCGGACTGCTCCCTCGAGGCCTCCCGCCACCGAGTGGTCGACCTCGGCACGCCACGCCGGCGTCCGCGTGACCTCCACGACCCGACCCGTCCGCCACGCCCGGTCGAGGGCGGCCGACACCGCGGAACCGTACGCCCGGACCAGACCGCCCGTGCCCAACCGGGTGCCGCCGAACCACCGCACGACCACCGCGCTCACCCCGGTGAGCCCACTGCCGCGCAGGACCTCCAGCATGGGGGTGCCGGCGGTTCCGGAGGGTTCGCCGTCGTCGTTCGAGCGCTCGATCCGGCTCGACCCCGGCACGTCCACCAGGAAGGCGCTGCAGTGGTGGCGCGCGGCCGGATGGGCACGGCGGAGGTCGGCGATCAGGTCGCGGGCGGCCTCCTCGTCGTCGCACCTCCTCACCACGGCGAGGAACCTCGAGCGCTTCTCCTCGTACTCGCCGGTGACGTCCGGGCCGGCGGCCAGCCTGAGCACACGTGTCCCGGGGTCGGTCATGGGACCAGTATCGCCGCCCCGCCCCCGGTGGTTTTCCCTACCCTGGGGGTGTGACCTTCCCGAGCAGTGACACGTTCTCCGTCTGGGCGCCGACAGCCGAGGCCGTCGGCCTGGTCCTGGACTCCGCCGACGCCGATCCGATCGCCATGCACCGCACCGCCGACGGCTGGTGGGCCTCGACCGTCGTCCGCGAGCAGGGCAGGGACTACGGGTTCGTGGTGACGGGCGACGACGGCGAGGTGAGCGACGCGCGTCCCGACCCGCGGTCGGCGCGTCAGCCCGACGGCGTGCACGGGCTCTCGCGGGTGCACCGGGTGGACGCGACGCGCTGGACCGACTCGGCCTGGACGGGTCGGCAACTGGCCGGGTCACTCCTGTATGAGATGCACGTGGGAACCTTCTCCCCCGGTGGCACCCTGACCAGCGCGATCGAGTACCTCGACGACCTGGTGGAGCTGGGCGTGGACATGGTCGAGGTGATGCCCGTCAACGCGTTCAACGGCGAGTACGGCTGGGGTTACGACGGGGTGGCGTGGTTCGCCGTGCACGAGCCGTACGGAGGACCGGACGCGTTCCAGCAGTTCGTGGACGCCTGCCACGCCCGCGGACTGGGAGTGTGTCTTGACGTGGTCTACAACCACCTCGGGCCGTCGGGGAACTACCTGCCCGAGTTCGGCCCGTACCTGTCCGCCGCCGACGGGCCGTGGGGATCGGGGCTCAACCTCGACGGCCGCCACTCGGGCGAGGTGCGCCGGTACATCATCGACAACGCCCTGCGCTGGTTCGACGAGTTCCACGTGGACGCCCTGCGCCTGGACGCGGTCCACGCCCTGCACGACGCCTCGGCCGTGCACCTGCTCGAGCAGCTGGCGGTGGAGGTCGAGTCCCTCTCCGCCCACCTCGGGCTACCGTTGTCGCTGATCGCGGAGTCGGACCAGAACGACCCCCGGTTGGTCACCGCGAGAGAGGGCGGCGGACTGGGCCTCACCGGACAGTGGGACGACGACGTGCACCACGCGGTCCACGCCGCGGTCTCCGGTGAACGCCAGGGCTACTACTCGGACTTCGGGTCACTCGAGTCACTCCGGCAGGTCCTCACCGGGGCGTTCCTCCACGCCGGGACGTGGTCGGCGTTCCGGGGGCGGGTCCACGGCCGCCCGCTGGATGTCGGACGGGTCCCGGGCAGCCGGTTCGTGGCGTACACGCTCACCCACGACCAGGTGGGCAACCGCGCCGCGGGTGACCGGCCCTCCGTGAACCTCTCACCCGCGCAGCAGCTGGCCAAGGCCGCGATCGTCCTGTGCTCCCCCTTCACGCCGATGCTGTTCCAGGGCGAGGAATGGGGCGCGCGTACCCCGTTCTGCTTCTTCACCTCGCACCCCGAGCCCGAGCTCGCCGACGCCGTGCGCCGGGGCCGGACCCGCGAGTTCGCCGAGATGGGATGGGACCCGGCCACGGTGGCCGACCCCCAGGACCCGGAGACGTTCCGGCGGTCGGTGCTGGACCGGTCCGAGCAGACCCGGGACCAGCACGCCGAGATCCTCCGGGGGTACCGCGCACTCATCGCCCTCCGGCGGGCCGAGCCCGAGCTGACCGATCCGTGGCTCGGGTCGGTCCGCGTGCGGTGCGGGGTCGAGGCCGACGACGGCCGCTGGCTGATCGTCCACCGCGGATCGCTCGCCCTGGTGGTGAACCTGGGAACCGAGCCGAGCAGGGTCCCGGTGGCCGGCGAGGCGGTGCTGGCCTCGGGGGCGGTGGTCGACGAGGACTCGGTCTTCTGTCAGGCGTTCGGGTTCGCGGTGGTGCGCACCCGCCCGGACACCGGGTAGACGGGCCTCAGGTCAGGTACTCGTACGCCGCGGTGCCGGGCTCGAGCCGCTCACAGTCGATCCGGGAGGCCTCCATCCGCTCGAGCAGGGAGTGCAGGCCCGTGGCGGAGCCGAGTTCGATACCCACGAGGGCGGCCCCGTACTCGCGGTTGTTGCGCTTGAGGTACTCGAACTGCGTGATGTCGTCCTCCGGACCCAGCACCTCGTCGAGGAATCGACGCAGTTGGCCGGGCTCCTGGGGGAACTTGACCAGGAAGTAGTGCTTCAGCCCCTGGTGCACCAACGAGCGTTCGATGATCTCGCTGTACCGCGAGACGTCGTTGTTACCGCCCGAGATGATGCAGACGACCGTCGCGCCCTCGTCGATCTCGAGCTGCTCGAGTGCGGTGACCGCCAGCGCGCCGGCGGGCTCGGAGATGATCCCCTCGTTCTGGTACAGCTCCAGCATCGCCGTACACACCGCACCCTCGTCCACGGTGAGGACCTGGATCCGCTCGGTCATCGACGAGATCACCCCGAACGGGAAATCCCCGAGCCGTGCCACCGACGCACCGTCGACGAAGGTGTCCACGGTGTCGAGGGTGACGGGCTCGCCCGCCTCGAGAGCCCGGGTCAGAGAGGGCGCTCCCGCGGGTTCCACCGCGATGATCTTGCAGTCGGGCGCGTACTCCGCCAGGTAGGTGGCGAGCCCGCCCACCAGACCGCCGCCGCCGACCGGCACCACCACCGCATCGGGGACCCGGTCGAGCTGCGCCAGGATCTCCGCCGCGATGGTTCCCTGACCGGCCATGGTGTCCGGGTGGTCGAACGGCGGGACCATCGTGGCACCGGTCCGCTCGGCGTCCGCGCGGGCGGCGGTCTGGGCCGCGTCGAAGTTGACGCCGGTGACCACCAGCTCCACCCAGTTGCGTCCGTGGGCGAGGATGCGGTCCCGCTTCTGCTTGGGGGTGTTGGTGGGGACGTAGATGCGGCCGTTGATCCCGAGGCTGCGGCAGGCGAAGGCGACGCCCTGGGCGTGGTTGCCCGCACTCGCCGTCACCACGCCCGCGCTGCGCTCGTCGCCGGTCAGCTGCGACATCAGGTTGTAGGCGCCACGGATCTTGTACGACCGGACGGCCTGCTGGTCCTCGCGCTTGAGCAGGATGGTCGCGCCGGTCTGCTCGCTCAACCGCTCGCTCTGGTGCAGTTCGCTCGCGAGGATCACGTCGCCGATGCGGCGGGCGGCGATGTCGATGTCGTCTGGGGTCACTACCTGGGTCGCGGCGGAGTCGGTGACGGTCACGACGACCAGTGTCCCACCGTGCGGTCCGTCACCGCCAACTGGTCATCCGGTGAGACAACCCGGCCCGAGCAGCGCCTTGAGATCCCCCATGAGCGAGGAGGACGTCTCCACCCGCAGATGGTCGTCCAGTCGCAACACCGTCGAGGAGTTCCCGTTGACCAGCCGCAGGTGGACGTCGGAGGGTCCGGGGTGTCGGCCGAGCACCTGTTTGAGGGCGGTGACGGTCTCGATGGTGCACATCCGGGTGGGCAGGGTCAGCGCCAGCGGGGCGCCGTTGCCGCCCACGACCAGGTCCGGCACCTCGAGGGTGTCGCCGAACACCGACACCCGGTCCTCGCGGATGTTGATGCGCGCCTTGACCAGGACGACCGCGTCCTCGGCGATGTCCAGCGCCGCGAGCCGGTACGTCTTGGGGAAGAAGAGCACCTCGACGCTCCCGTTGAAGTCCTCGATGGTCACGATCGCCCACGGTTCGCCGTTCTTGTTGACCCGCCGGTCCACACCGGAGATGATCCCGCCGATGGTCACCGCGGTGCCGTGCGCGAGCTCGCCCTCGTGGATGGTGGCGATCGACGTGTCGGTCTTGGCGGCGAGCGCGGACTCCAACCCGTCGAGCGGGTGGCCCGAGACGTACAGACCGAGCATCTCCCGCTCGAGCGCCAGCTTCTGCTTGATCTCCCATTCCTCGTCGGGCACGCGGACCGCGAAGACGTCGCTGAAGGCGGAGGCGCCTCCCGTCTCGTCCGTGTCCGCCCCGCCGAAGAGGTCGAACTGGCCCACCGCCTCGGCCTTCTTGGTGGACATCACCGACTCGACGGCGTCGGCGTGGACCAGGAACAGTCCCTTGCGGGGGTGCCCCAGGGAGTCGAACGCGCCGGCCTTGATCAGCGATTCCGTGACCTTCTTGGTGCACGCGGTCTGGTCGATCTTGGCCAGGTAGTCGGAGAAGTCGGTGAACGCCCCCTTCTCCGTACGGGCGGCCACGACGGAGTCCACGACGTGCGAACCGACGTTGCGGACCGCACCCATACCGAACCGGATGTCCGTGCCCACCGAGGCGAAGTTGGTGAGCGACTCGTTGACGGACGGCGGCAGGACCCGGATCCCCATCTGCCGGCAGTTGGACAGGTACAGCGCGGCCTTGTCCTTGTCGTCACCCACGGAGGTGAGCAGGGCGGCCATGTACTCCGCCGGATAGTTGGCCTTGAGGTAGCCGGTCCAGAAGGACACCAGCCCGTAGCCGGCCGCATGGGACTTGTTGAACGCGTACGAGGCGAAGGGCTCGATGGTCCCCCACAGGGCGTCCACGGCCTCCTTGGAGAAACCGCGTTCGAACATTCCGCCCGAGAACTTCTCGTACTCGGCGGCCAGGACCTCGGCCTTCTTCTTGCCCATGGCCTTGCGGAAGCCGTCGGCCTCACCGGCGGTGTATCCCGCGAGCTCGCGGGAGATGGCCATGATCTGCTCCTGGTACACGATCAGACCGTGGGTCTCGCCGAGGATCACCCGGAGCGGCTCCTCCAGCTCCGGGTGGATCGGCACCAGCTCCTGCTTGCCGTTCTTGCGGTCGGCGTAGTTCCAGTGCGTCCCCATCCCCATGGGGCCGGGCCGGTACAGCGCGAGGGCGGCCACGATGTCGTTGAAGCCGGTCGGCTTCATGCGCTTGAGCAGCTCACGCATGCCACCGGAGTCCAGCTGGAACACGCCGAGGGTGTCGCCGCTGGCCAGCAGGTCGTAGGTCGCCTGGTCATCGGTGCTGAGCGTGTCGAGGTCGATCTCCTCGCCACGGTTGGACTTGATGTTCTCCAGGCAGTCGCCGATCACCGTGAGGTTGCGCAGGCCCAGGAAGTCCATCTTGAGCAGGCCGATGTCCTCACACGAGGGGTAGTCCCACCCGGTGATCAGGGCCCCGTCCTGCGCTCGCTTCCACATGGGGATCACGTCGAGCAGCGGCTCGGAGGACATGATCACCGCGCACGCGTGGACACCCGCCTGGCGGACCATTCCCTCCAGTCCGCGGGCCGTGTCGTAGATCCGCTTGACGTCGGGGTCGGTCTCGATGAGCTGGCGGACCTCCGAGGCCTCGCCGTACCGCTCGTGCTTGGGGTCGGTGATGCCCGACAGGGGGATGTCCTTGGCCATGACCGCCGGCGGCAGGGCCTTGGTGATCCGGTCGGCGATCGCGTACCCGGGCTGGCCGAAGTTCACGCGCGCGGCGTCCTTGATGGCGGCCTTGGTCTTGATGGTGCCGAACGTGATGACCTGGGCGATCTTGTCTGCGCCCCACTTGTCGCTGGCGTAGCGGATCATCTCGCCGCGCCGGCGGTCGTCGAAGTCGATATCGATATCGGGCGCGGACGGGCGCTCCGGGTTGAGGAACCGCTCGAACAGCAGTCCGTGCTCGATCGGGTCGATATTGGTGATCTTGAGCGCGTACGCCACCAGCGCACCCGCCGCGGACCCTCGACCCGGGCCGACCTTGATCCCGATGGAGCGGGCGTACTCGATGAGGTCACCGACCACGAGGAAGTACCCGGGGTACCCCTTGCCCTTGATCACCTCGAGCTCGAACTCCGCGCGGTCCAGGTACTCCTGCGGAACCCCCGCGGGGAAACGCCACTGCAGGCCCTTGTGGACCTCGCGGGCGAGCCAGGAGTCCTCCGTCTCCCCCGCAGGCACGGGGAACTTGGGCATCCGGTCCTTGGGCGCCCAGATCTCGTCGTACGGCTGGACGCGTTCGGCGATCCACAACGTGTTGTCGCATCCACCCGGGACCTCGGTATCCCACTGGGCACGCATCTCGGCCGCGGACTTGAGGAAGTACCCGTCGCCGTCGAACTTGAAGCGGTTCTCGTCGGCGAGGGTCTTGCCCGTCTGCACGCAGAGCATCGCCTCGTGCGCGTGGGACTGCTCGCGGGTGACGTAGTGGCAGTCGTTCGTCACCAGCGGCGGCATGCCCATGTCCCTGCCGAGCTTGAGCAGGTCCTCACGGACCCGCCGCTCGATGTCGATCCCGTGGTCCATGAGCTCCAGGAAGAAGTTGTCCTTCCCGAAGATCGACTGCCACTTCTCGGCCGCCTCGTAGGCCTCCTTGTGGTGGCCCAGGCGCAGTCGGGTCTGGATCTCGCCGGAGGGGCACCCGGAGGTGGCGATGATCCCCTCGGAGTGCTCGGCCAGGATCTCGGCGTCCATCCGGGCCCACTTGCCCAGCTGTCCCTCGTAGGAGGCCAGCGAGGACAGCAGGAACAGGTTGCGCAGGCCGGTCGCGTTCTCGGCGACCATGGTCATGTGGGTGTAGGCACCCGAACCCGCGACGTCGTCACCCTTCTGGTGTTTCTCACCCCACAGCACGCGCTTCTTGTTGAACCTCGACTCGGGTGCGACGTACGCCTCGATGCCGATGATCGGCTTGATCCCGGTCTTGACGGCCTGCTTGTAGAAGTCCGAGGACCCGTACATGTTGCCGTGGTCGGTCATGCCCACCGCGGGCATCCCGAGCCTGGAGGCCTCGGCGAACATCGGGTTGATCTGCGCCATCCCGTCGAGCATCGAGAACTCGGTGTGATTGTGCAGATGCACGAACTGGGATCCGCCCACGCAGCATTCCTCCTACGGCTTGTCCGGCCCAGTGTAGGTCGGTTATCCGACACGACCCGAAACGCCAGCACGCGTCCGGCGGCGTGACCGTCCCGCCAGCGTGAACGCGATCACCGCCACCCAGATCAACGCGAAGCCCGTCCACTGGACGGCGTCCAGTCGCTCCCCGACCACCAGGATCCCCCAGGCCATCTGCAGGACCGGGATGATGTACTGCAGCATCCCGACGGTGGCCAGGGGTATCCGCTGGGCGGCCACGGCGAACAACAGCAACGGCACCACGGTCACCAGGCCCGAGGTGGCGAGCAACGCCGCGTGCCCCGCCCCGTGTCCGGTGAACGTGCCCGCGCCGGTCGCGCCCAGCCACACCAGAACGGCGAGCGCGACCGGCGCGATGAGCAGCACCTCCCCGGTCATCCCCACCACCGGGTCCACCCGGAGCTTCTTCTTGAAGACCCCGTACAGGCCGAAACTCGTCGCCAGGAGCACCGAGAGGTACGGGAAGTGTCCGTACCCCACGGTGAGAACCCCCACCGCGACGACGGCGAGGGCCACCGCGAACACCTGGGGACGGTTCAGCCGTTCGCGGAACACCACGACTCCCAGGAGCACGCTCACCAGGGGGTTGATCGTGTATCCCAGGGCCGCCTCGGTGACCCGCTCGGAGTTGACCGTGTGGACGTACACACCCCAGTTCACGGTGATGAACGCGGCGGCGCCGGCGATCCGCGCCCACGAGAGGCGGTCGAGCGCCCACAGCTCCCGCCACCGTCGCATGACGGTGAGCACCAGCGCCATGATCACCAGCGACCACACGATGCGGTGGCCCACGATCTCGACCGCACCGGCGGGCTCGAGCAGCGGGAAGAACGCGGGGAAGAAGCCCCAGAGCGTGTACGCCAGGACCCCGGCGAGCATCCCGAGCGCCACCGACCGGTCGGCGGGATCCCGCCCGCGGAGCTCCCCTCCCCGCTCGGTCATCCGCACCACCCCGGCACCCGCGCGCTCACGCCGACGGCACGGGGGCGTCGTCGGGGAGGGGGAACGCGGCGTCGACCTGCTGGGGCTGGAGCGGGCGGACG
>NZ_JAALEA010000130.1 GCF_014145145.1 Dietzia cercidiphylli | reverse complement strand
GCGTCACCGACTTCATCACCGGACTCATCGCCGCAAGGGACCTGCACTAACCGACCCTTGTCGGAGGCGACACCTAGGGTGCGCCACATGGACGAACTGCTGGGCCCACTGCGCCGAGCAGCCGAGCAAGCAGGCGAAGACCAGTTCCTCGAACTCCTACGGTGGCACCTCGTCGTGGCCGGCCTCCCAGATGTCGACCCCACCAAGCAGGGCGCCTACCGAGACGCCATCACCGAGCTGGGGGAGGCGCGCACAATCGAGCTACTGCGCGACCTGCGCAGACTCGCCCGCAACCCCCGCCGCTATCGCAACGGCGCCGACGGCAAACCTCGATACCGCCAGGGGCGAACCGTCAGCGATCACCACCACCGCGAGTAACCGCCTCGATCAGGCCGGCATCGCGGCGGTCCAAGGTACGGACGTTGTTGACCGCCCGTGACACTGGACGGGTTCGAAGAGTCGACGCCACCGCCCGCGACTCGACGTCCAGCAGATCCAGCACGTCTCCTACCTGGTCCTTCTCGAGCTTCTCCGGGGCCAACCAGGTGTCCCACGAGGCAGGGGTCACAAAGACCGGCATGCGGTCGTGCACCTCGCCAGCCGCATCCTCACCCGTCCGCGTGATGATCGTGAACGTCGTCCGCCACTGCTCATCACCGTCCTGGCGGTGGAAGGCCAACAGCCCCGCAGCGAGCAGCAGCTCGTCACCCGGGGCATGCACATAGCTGGGGTTCTTGACCTTCTTCCCGGCCTCGAGAGCTTCCTGCCACTCGTAGTACCCGGTCATCGGAACCAGGGCCCGCGCAGAGGCGAACGCCGAACGAAACATGCCATTGGTCGCAGCAGTCTCCAGCCGGGCGTTAATCGGCCGCGGACCCTTTTCCTTCGCCCACGACGGACGCAACCCCCACGTAGGCATAAACGCCTCACTCACCCGCTGTTCGCCGATCAGACGATCCCGGATCACCGGCGCCCGCGTGCGAGGAGCAACCGAGTAGGCCGGCTCCCACTCGAACCCCGGTTCCGTCCCGTCCAGGTCAAGAACATCGACCAAGGCGGCGCCAGACACCGCTACCGAGTACCGACCACACATGCTGTGACACTAACAGTGATCGCAAGAGAGGACGCTCTGACCAGCACTTATGACCACAAGCTATGGCAACAAGACCCTGCTAGTCACTCGTGCGCTAGGCCAGCGATGAGCAGGCCGCTACGACCTCATAGGCTTCTTGCGTATTAGTTGGCCAGGGCACGGCAGGGAGCAATGTGAGCGACGAATCGAACGTGCTGGATCAGTTGGTTTCCCGCGTCGAGGACGAGACGCTGCGAGCCCGACTCGCTCACGAGGTCGACCTCCTACGTGGATCTCGTCGCTTCGGCCTCGTCTTCGATAGGCACCTGCCCGAGTCCGTTCGTCTGCCCGACCATCCCATCCGTAAGGGGATTCGCGTCGCGTTGCGCGATGAATCGTCTTCTGAAACCTGGGTCGTAGACAGCTTCACCGACCGCACACGCGAAATCGCTGCCCTCAGCGGCGACGGTGGTGAGCGACATACTTCCGAGCTGATTGTGGTCCGCGAGTTCGGCGAGCCGGTTTACCCGGGCCTCCGGTCAGTCGAGCGCATAGAACGCGGGTCCGCTGATGCACCATGTCATGTCGTCATCAACGGCGAGAACTTTCACGCTCTGCAAGCACTGCGGTCCACGCACCGTGGAAATGTAGATCTGATCTACATCGACCCGCCCTACAACACCGGAAATGGCAGCTGGATATATAACGATCGATATGTTGACCAGAACGACCGTGCCAAGTCGTCGAAGTGGTTGTCATTCATGGAACGTCGTCTTCTGATCGCTCGCGACCTCCTGAAACCCACAGGCGTAATCATTGTGTCGATCGGTGACGACGAACATCACCGATTGAGAATGCTTCTGGATCAAGTGCTTGGCGACCAGAACTTCATTGTCAACATCTCTTGGCAAGGCGGCGTTTCCGCGTTGAGCAAGCATCATGGCGGCGGCCTCGACTACATGTTGGTCTACGGTCGAGACGCCAGCAAAGTGGGCCAGTTCCTCGACCCGAAGCCTCTCGCACCCGAGATGTTGCGGGTGGCGCGTGAGGCCGTTCAGGCGGGGAAGTCCGCAGAGGAAGCGCAGCAAACACTGCGCAAGTTCATTCGTACTGAGGGCAAGGATCTACCGCCTGGCGTTCGCCGGTTCAACCGGGTTGACGATGAAGGTGAAGTCTTCTTGGAGGGCGACCTCGCAAACTCGCTTTATCGACCGAACCTCAGGTATGTACTTACAGATCCTGTGACAGGTCGCGAGTATCAACCGCCCAAGAACGGATGGTCCGTAGGCCGCGAAATGATGGCCGAACTAATCGCGGACGGACGCATCATTTTCGACGGCGACCGTATCCCGACCAGAAAGCGCCTGCTCCGAGAACAGATGCACTCGTTGCCGAGCCCCTCCTTCTACCGCGACCGCCGCACTGGAACAAACCGCCTCGCAGCTCTGTTGGGCGACAAGCGCTTTCCCTTTCCCAAGGACCATGAGGTGCTCATGCGCTGGTTCCGCATGGCAGCTCCCAAGGATGCCGTCATTCTCGACTACTTCGGTGGGTCTGGCACTACGACTGAAGCTGCCATGCAGCTAAATGCCGAAGATGGTGGCACCCGCCAATCGATCCTCGTAACCAACAACGAGGTTGGCGTGGCCGAAGCCAAGAAGCTCCGAAAGTCCGGGCTCCACCCGGGGGACGCCAAGTGGGAGGCTTCCGGAGTCTTTGAGTACGTCTGCCGACCTCGTATATCTACCGTGGTCACCGGCAAGCGCCCCGATGGTTCGAAGTACTCGGACGGGCTGCTCGCTAACGTCGAGATGTTCGACCTCACTTATCTCGATCCCGGCATGGTTCGCCGTGGCCACGAGTTCGAATCCGTGGCCCCCCTAATGTGGCTCGAAGGAGGCGCCCGCGGTCCCCGCATTGACGAGATTCCCGACGAAGGGTGGGCGTTGACTGATTCGTACGGCGTTCTGTTCGACGTCGACACGCTGACGGCGTTCGCCGAGGCGGTTACGAACGCCGCGACCACCGGCACCCCGCCGTCGGTCGTTTTCGTTATCACCGATTCCGATGCCGAGTATCAACAGGCCGTCGAGCGGCTCCCAGTCGGGATCGACACTGTCCAGCTCTACGAGGACTACTTGTCGAACTACACCATCAACGTCACCGGTGGTGTGCGATGAAGTTCACTCTGGAGCCGTACCAGAGCACTGCGGTCGAATCGGTGCTCACCAACCTAGCCAAGGCCCGAGCCGGCTACCTCGACGATCGAGAGCGCACCGCTGTCGGTCTGACGGCACCTACTGGGGCTGGCAAGACTGTGATCGCTACAGCGGTGCTCGAGGGGATTTACAAGGGCACGCCTTCGCGAACTCCGAACCCGAACATGACAGTTCTGTGGATTACCGACGACCGTTCGCTCAACGCGCAGACGATCTCAAAGATCACCCAGGCTTCAGGCGGATCAATCGACATCAACCGTATTCGCCTAATCAGCGAGGTTGACCACCGCACGCTTGAACCTGGTCACATCTATTTCGTCCACATCCAGGCAATGCAAAAGAACTCCACGTTGCACGCCGTCCGACCAGACGGCACCCAAAACGACAAGCGCACCCATGGCGCCTGGGACATGATCGCCAACACCGTCCGAGAACGCGGCGAAGACTTCCTGGTCATTTGGGACGAGGCGCATCGTGGATCGGGTACTAAGAACACCGACCGTAAATCGATCGCCGGCACCATCGTTGGCGGCGGCATCACGAACATCGGCACTTTCCAGCCGCCAGCACCGGTAGTGCTCGGCATCTCGGCGACGCCAGATAGATTCCACGCTGCCATGCAGGCCGCGGACCGCACCATGCGGCTGGTCGAGGTTAAGGCTGGGGACGTTCGCGAATCGGGCCTGCTCAAGGACCGCATCCTGCTGCGCAGTCTCGGCGAGTCGCAATCTGCCGACAACACGATGCTCGCCCTGGCAGTCGAGGACCTAAAGTCCTCCGATGAGGCGTGGCGTATCCACCACGAGAGCACTGGCGATCGACCGGTCGAGCCCTTGCTAGCCCCGCTGATTCACGGGCCGGTGTGACTG
>NZ_JAALEA010000012.1 GCF_014145145.1 Dietzia cercidiphylli | reverse complement strand
TCGTCGTCGTGGGGGCGGGGCAGACCCGCGCCGACGGTGACCCCCGACGACCCCGCCGCCGCGGGGCCTCCCGGTGCCCCTTCCGCGACGGTGGCGCCGTCGCCCCTGTGGAGCGGTTGGGGACAAGGTGTGGGGTGGTTGGGGACGACCTGTGGGGCGCCGGACGGGGTCTCCGGCGCCGTCTCGCGCGTGGCAGGGTGGCGGTCGGGGAGCGTTGCGCCGGCATTCGGGTCGACCGTTCCAACGGTGGGTGGCAAGTGTCCACAAGGCGGGATCGCGACCTGGGAATACCACCGTTGTAAGACCAAAATGTTGTGGTCGATTGACTCGTCGGACACTAGGGGTAGTGTCTAGAGTGTTGCGGCCCCCGAGGAATACCACTTGTGGCATTCGGGCTGTGAACCCTGACAGACACCGCGGTTATCCACAGGCCGGGCGGAAGCGCCGGAACCGATGACCGTCCGAGAAGATCCCCTCCGCGCCTCCCCGGCGCCCGTGCCGAAAGAGGTCCACGACTGATGGTCACCGTCTACACCAAGCCCGCCTGCGTCCAGTGCAACGCCACCTACAAGGCGCTCGACAAGCAGGGCGTCGAGTACCGGGTGGTCGACATCTCCGTCGACGACGACGCGCGTGAGTACGTGATGGCCCTCGGATACCTCCAGGCTCCCGTCGTGGTGTCCGGTTCCGACCACTGGTCCGGTTTCCGGCCGGACCGGATCAAGGCCCTCGTCACCGTCGCGGCCTGACCCCGGGGCGGACCCGGGACACATGTGATCCGAAGGGGGCAGTCATGGCGGCTCCGCTGCCGGCCACCGAGCCGGTGAGGATCGTCTACTTCTCCAACGTCTCCGAGAACACCAAGCGGTTCGTCGACCGTCTGGGGCTCCCGGCGCTGCGCATACCCACGCGGAGGACCGACGCGGTGCCGATCGTGTCGGACCCGTATGTTCTGATCGTCCCGACGTACGGGGGGTGCCTCGAGGTCACGGGCAGGACCGGGGCGTCGGTCCCACGACAGGTGGTCGCGTTCCTGAACAACGCGCACAACAGAAGCCTCTGCCGGGGCGTGATCGCCGCCGGCAACACCAACTTCGGTTCGGACTATGCGGCCTCCGGCGACGTGATCGCCCGGAAGCTCGAGGTCCCGTACCTCTACCGGTTCGAACTGATGGGCACACACGAGGACGTCATCCGCGTCCGCGAGGGATTGGAAGAGTTTTGGCAGCACCGACCGTGACCCCCGAAGGCACCATCGCCGGCGAGGCGGGCGAGGGGCAGCGCCTGGATTACCACGCGCTCAACGCCATGCTCAACCTCTACGACGCGGACGGCAGGATCCAGTTCGACAAGGACCGTGAGGCCGCGCGGGAGTACTTCCTCCAGCACGTCAACCAGAACACGGTCTTCTTCCACAACCTGGACGAGAAGCTGGACTACCTGGTCGACAAGAACTACTACGAGCGGGAGGTGCTCGACCGGTACACGCGTAACTACGTGCGCGAGCTGTTCGACCACGCCTACGCCAAGAAGTTCCGCTTCCCCACGTTCCTCGGCGCGTTCAAGTACTACACCTCGTACACGCTCAAGACCTTCGACGGGAAGCGCTACCTCGAGCGCTACGAGGATCGCGTCTGCATGGTCGCCCTCACGCTCGCGGACGGCGACGAGGACCTCGCCCGCCGCCTGGTCGACGAGATCATCGACGGTCGCTTCCAGCCGGCCACCCCCACGTTCCTGAACTCGGGCAAGAAGCAGCGCGGCGAGCCCGTCTCCTGCTTCCTGCTGCGTATCGAGGACAACATGGAGTCCATCGGCCGCAACATCAACTCCGCGTTGCAGCTGTCCAAGCGCGGTGGCGGGGTGGCACTGCTGCTGTCGAACCTCCGCGAGCACGGCGCCCCGATCAAGCACATCGAGAACCAGTCCTCCGGCGTCATCCCCGTGATGAAGCTGCTGGAGGACTCCTTCTCCTACGCCAACCAGCTCGGTGCCCGCCAGGGTGCCGGAGCGGTGTACCTGCACGCGCACCACCCGGACATCTTCAAGTTCCTCGACACCAAGCGGGAGAACGCGGACGAGAAGATCCGCATCAAGACCCTGTCGCTGGGCGTGGTGATCCCGGACATCACGTTCGAACTGGCCAAGCGCAACGACGACATGTACCTGTTCTCTCCGTACGACGTCGAGCGGATCTACGGCAAGCCTTTCGCGGACGTCGACATCACGGAGCACTACACCGAGATGGTCGAGGACAGCCGGATCAAGAAGACCAAGATCAACGCGCGGCACTTCTTCCAGACCCTCGCCGAGCTGCAGTTCGAGTCCGGCTACCCGTACATCATGTACGAGGACACGGTGAACCGGGCCAACCCGATCGCCGGCAAGATCACGCACTCGAACCTGTGCTCGGAGATCCTCCAGGTCTCCACGCCGTCGACGTACAACGAGGACCTCACCTACTCGCACGTGGGCAAGGACATCTCCTGCAACCTCGGCTCCCTCAACATCGCCAAGGCCATGGACTCGCCGGACTTCGGCCGGACCATCGAGACGGCGATCCGGGGCCTGACCGCGGTGTCCGACCAGACCCACATCGACTCGGTCCCGTCGATCGAGCGGGGCAACGCCGAGTCCCACGCGATCGGCCTGGGACAGATGAACCTCCACGGCTACCTCGCCCGCGAGCGGATCCACTACGGGTCCTCCGAGGGCGTGGACTTCACGAACATCTACTTCTACACGGTGCTCTACCACGCGGTCCGGTCGTCGAACCTCCTCGCGCGGGAGCGGGGGACGTGGTTCGCCGGGTTCCCGGAGTCCACGTACGCGTCCGGCGAGTTCTTCGACAAGTACACGGACCGGGCGTGGGAGCCGGCCACCGAGCGGGTGCGCCAGCTGTTCACCGAGGCGGGCGTCGCGGTGCCCACCCAGGACGACTGGCGCGCACTCAAGGCCGAGGTGCAGCAGTACGGCATCTACAACCAGAACCTGCAGGCCGTGCCGCCCACCGGGTCGATCAGCTACATCAACAACTCGACCTCGTCGATCCACCCTGTCGCGTCCCGGATCGAAATCCGCAAGGAGGGCAAGATCGGTCGCGTCTACTACCCGGCGCCCTACCTGACCAACGACAACCTGGACTACTACCAGGACGCGTACGAGATCGGGTACGAGAAGATCATCGACACGTACGCGGCGGCCACCCAGCACGTGGACCAGGGCCTCTCGCTGACCCTGTTCTTCAAGGACACGGCCAGCACCCGCGACGTGAACCGCGCCCAGATCTACGCGTGGCGCAAGGGGATCAAGACCCTGTACTACATCCGCGTGCGCCAGCTCGCGCTCGAGGGCACCGAGGTCGAGGGCTGCGTCTCGTGCATGCTCTGACCCCCGGGCCTCAGGCCTGCGCCCCGAACCGCCCCCGCCATCACGAGGAGATCCGATGACCGCCGAGCTGCACGCTCCGGGATCCCACAGCCCCGCCGCCGGGGTCGCCCCCCGGCTCGTCGACCGGGTGTCGGCGATCAACTGGAACCGCGTCACGGACGAGGTCGACGATCAGGTCTGGGGTCGGCTCACCAGTAACTTCTGGTTGCCTGAGAAGGTCCCGGTGTCCAACGACATCCCGTCGTGGCAGACCCTGACGGACTCGGAGCAACAGCTCACCACCCGGGTCTTCACCGGCCTGACGCTGCTGGACACCCTCCAGGGGACGGTCGGCGCGGTGAGCATGATCCCCGACGCGTCGACCCCCCACGAGGAGGCGGTGCTCACCAACATCGCGTTCATGGAGTCGGTCCACGCCAAGAGCTACTCCACCATCTTCTCGACGCTCTGCTCCACTCCGCAGGTCGACGACGCCTTCCGCTGGGCGGAGGAGAACACCTTCCTGCAGCGCAAGGCGCACATCATCCTCGGGTACTACTCCGGGGAGGATCCCCTCAAGCGCAAGATCGCCTCGACCCTCCTCGAGTCGTTCCTCTTCTACTCGGGCTTCTACCTGCCCATGCGCTGGTCCTCGCGGGCCAAGCTCACCAACACGGCGGACATCATCCGGCTCATCATCCGGGACGAGGCCGTGCACGGCTACTACATCGGATACAAGTACCAGCGTGCCCTCGAGCAGATCGGGCAGGCCGAGCGCGACGAGTTGAAGGATTACACCTTCGAGTTGCTCTTCGAGTTGTACGACAACGAGGCGGACTACACCGAGGACCTCTACGACACGGTGGGGTGGACCGAGGATGTCAAGAAGTTCCTGCGCTACAACGCCAACAAGGCGCTGATGAACCTCGGATACGAGGGGATGTTCCCCAAGGACGAGACCAACGTCGACCCCGCGATCCTCTCGGCGCTCAGCCCGAACGCCGACGAGAACCACGACTTCTTCTCGGGTTCCGGCAGCTCCTACGTCATGGGCAAGGCCGTCGCCACGGAGGACGAGGACTGGGACTTCTGACCCGACCGTCGTCACCACCTCACCCCGGCACCCGATCAGGTGCCGGGGTGAGGTCGTCCGGCAGGTGCGCCGGGTCGTCCTGTCGGCTCGGCCGGCTCCCCGGCTACCCGTCCGGGGCGATCCCGTTGATGGAACTCCGGATGTCGTCGAGGACCGCGCGCGCGGCCACCGGGCCGGATCCCTCCCACACGGCCCGGTCCACGACGAACATGCGGCGGGCGCCCACCGCGTCGAGGTCCGTCCACCGCTCGGTGGCGAAGGCCTCCCGCGCGGACTGCTCCGAACCGTCACCGCCGCCCACCACGGCGAAGATCACGTCACCGTCGAGTTCATCGCCCACGGGAGGAGACTCTGGGGCGGGTTCGATCCGCTGGCCGTCCCGCGTGCGCTGCGCCGGGGGTCGGCCGGCACCGACCGCCTCGAGCATGAGGCTCCCGAGTGTGTCCGGCCGCTGGACCGCGACGCCGTCGGCGTCGGAGACGGAGACGAGCGAGACCCAGGTGTCGCTCGGGGTGGTGGCGTCGGCGGTGAACCGGGCCCGGTCGATCACGTCCAGCAGGAGATCCCCGCCGGCACGCGGTCGCCCGTAGGCGTCGGCGATCGCCTCGGTGCTCTCGGTCCAGTTCAGAGCCCGCGCGTCGTACACGACCGTCGGGGCGACCTCCGCCAACGCCCGCACCACGGACGGGTCGGGATCGGGTGAGTCCGCCAACACGATGAGGTCGGGGTCGAGTTCACGGGCCGCGGCCGCGGCCTCCTCCGCGCCCGAGTCGCCGGTGATCGCGAGGTCGGGCAGTCCCACGAGGGGCGTGGGGAGGTAGACGTCGGCGTCGCGGGGCAGACCGGAGGTCCCGACGACGAGGTCCTGCAGCCCCAGGCCGCACGCGACGTCCACGGCCCCGGCCCCGAGCGCCAGGATCCGTTCCGGCGACCGGGGGACCTCGACCGTCGCGTCGGCCGGGTCCACGGACTCGACCCGCCTGACGCCGTTGCCGGCGAACTCGGCCGGCGCCGGTACGGGCGAACACGACTCCTCCGGTTCGGCGGAGCGCTGGAGCTCCTCGCCGGCCATCCGTGAGGGGGTCGTGGTGACGGGGTGCTCGACCATGTCGACGGGGGACGGCCCGCACCCGGCGAGCACGAGGCCGACGACGAGCGGGCCCACGACGCCCACCGTGACCCGTACGGGGGTGGAAGGATACCCCCGTCCGCGAGGGCGGTGACGGCTCGGCGCGAGATCGGTCATGGGGGAGAGCCTAGGAGATGGGTCGCGGGCGCAGTCGAAGTGGAGGTCGAGGCGGGTCCGAGCGTCATCTCGGGCGTGTCGTGGCGGGGCCGGATTCCCGCAGCTGACCCGCCCCGGCGAGTTCGGCGGGGTGAGTGGTGGACGCTCTCAGCGGAGGGTTAGGATTGCCCTCACGCACTATTCCTTTGCGTTCGACGTGGGGTCGGTGGTTCGACCCGCGGCGTCGGGTGAGGCGTTCAGGAGGACCCTTATGACCGCAGTGGCCCCCAAGCCGGTCGACGATCTCGACCATCCGCCGGGCGTACCCACGGGCACCGCCCGGCCGGGTTCGTTCGTGTGGAAGATGATGACGACGACCGATCACAAGCTGCTCGGCCTGATGTACATCGTCACCTGTTTCGTCTTCTTCTTCATCGGCGGGCTCATGGCCCTGCTCATCCGGGCGGAGCTCTTCGTCCCGGGCATGCAGTTCCTGTCCAACGAGCAGTTCAACCAGCTGTTCACGATGCACGGCACGGTCATGCTGCTGCTGTACGGAACGCCGATCGTGATCGGCTTCGCGAACTACATCATGCCGCTGCAGATCGGTGCCCCCGACGTCGCCTTCCCGCGGTTGAACGCCCTGGGCTACTGGCTGTTCACGGCGGGCGGCATCATCATGCTGTCCGGCTTCATCACCCCCGGTGGTGCAGCGGCGTTCGGCTGGACGATGTACATGCCGTTGGCCGACAAGATCCACTCGCCGGCCGTCGGCGCGGACCTGTGGATCCTCGGCGTCGGCATCGGCGGTATCGGTTCCATTCTCGGCGCCGTCAACTTCGTCACCACGATCATCTGCCTGCGCGCGCCGGGCATGACCATGTTCCGGATGCCGATCTTCACGTGGAACATCCTGGTGGCCTCGGTCCTGATCCTGCTGATCTTCCCGCTGCTCACCGCCGCGGCCCTCGGCGTCTTCTACGACCGTCAGTTCGGTGGCCGCATCTACGACCCGGGCAACGGTGGCGCCATCCTGTGGCAGCACCTGTTCTGGTTCTTCGGTCACCCCGAGGTGTACGTCCTCGCGCTGCCGTTCTTCGGCATCGTCTCCGAGGTGTTCCCGGTCTTCTCGCGCAAGCCCCTCTTCGGGTACGCCGGTCTGGTCTTCGCGACCCTCGCGATCGCCGCGCTGTCCATGGCGGTCTGGGCGCACCACATGTTCGTCACGGGCGCCGTGCTCCTGCCGTTCTTCTCCTTCATGACGTTCCTCATCGCCGTTCCCACGGGTGTGAAGTTCTTCAACTGGATCGGCACCATGTGGCGCGGGAAGATGACGTTCGAGACGCCGATGATCTTCGCGCTCGGCTTCATCGTGACCTTCCTCTTCGGTGGTCTGACGGGCGTCATGATGGCTGCGGCGCCGATCGACTTCCACATCTCGGACACGTACTTCATCGTCGCCCACTTCCACTACACGCTGTTCGGCACGATCGTGTTCGCCACGTTCGCCGGCGTGTACTTCTGGTTCCCCAAGATGACGGGCCGGATGCTCGACGAGAGGTTGGGCAAGTGGCACTTCTGGCTGATGTTCATCGGCTTCCACACCACGTTCCTCGTGCAGCACTGGCTGGGCAACCAGGGAATGGCCCGTCGCTACGCTGACTACCTGGCGACGGACAACTTCACGGTGCTCAACCAGATCTCCACCATCGGCTCGTTCATCCTCGGGATCGCGATGCTGCCGTTCATCTGGAACGTCATCAAGAGCTGGCGCTACGGTGAGATCGTCACGGTCGACGACCCGTGGGGTGCGGGCAACTCGCTCGAGTGGGCCACTTCGTGCCCGCCGCCGCGTCACAACTTCGTGACCCTGCCCCGGATCCGCTCCGAGCGGCCGGCGTTCGAACTGCACTACCCGCACATGAGCGAGCGCATGCGTGCGGAGGCCCACGTCGGGGGCCGGGCCGCGGCCCAGGACCCGGCTGCGGTCAAGGACGTGGCCGAGCGCGGCTCGTCACCGCAGAGAGGCTGACCCACCCGCCCGTACTCACCCACGGGCGTCGGTCCCCGCTGAACCCCGTCGGTAGGCTCGTCCTCCGGCGGGGTTCGGCGCGTGTCAGCCCTTCCTGCCCATCACCCCCAGTCACCAGCACGAACACTCGTCAGGAGCACACGTGAGCACCCCCGGCACCCCGGCACTACTCACCGTCACCGGACCCGACCGGCCAGGTGTGACAGCGAGGATCATGGCGGTCCTCGCCTCCCACCACGCCGACCTGGTGGACGTCGAGCAGGTCGTGGTCAACGGCCACCTCTCCCTGGGGCTCATGGTCCGGGTGGAAGCCGACGCGGACGTCGTGGCCGTGGTCCGCGAGCTCACCGACCAGGTCCACGATCTGGGGATGCAGCTGGAGGTCCAGTTCGACGACATCGCGCCCGCGACCCCGCCGTCCACCCACGCGGTGGTGATCCTCGGCAGTCCGGTCACCGCGTCGGCGTTCTCCGCGGTGGCGGGTTCGCTCGCGTCGATCGGTGCGAACATCGACACCATCCGGGGGATCGCCGACTACCCGGTGACAGGTCTGGAGCTGCACGTCTCGACCGCCGGTCGTGACGCCGCCGACGACGCCAGGTTGCGCGAGGCGATGGCGCCCCTGTCGGACGCGCACGGCGTCGACATCTCGGTGGACGGCGCCGGGCTGGGCCGCCGGTCCAAGCGTCTGGTGGTGTTCGACGTGGACTCCACCCTGGTCCAGGGTGAGGTCATCGAGATGCTCGCCGCCCACGCGGGCAGGGAGGCCGAGGTCCGCGCGGTGACCGAGCGCGCGATGCGGGGGGAGCTGGACTTCGCCCAGTCCCTCCACGAGCGCGTGGCGACCCTGGCCGGACTGCCGGCCACCGTCCTCGACGAGGTCGCGGCCAGCATCGTTCTGACCCCGGGTGCGCGGACGACGATCCGCACGCTCAAGCGTCTCGGCATCCGCTGCGGAGTGGTGTCGGGCGGGTTCATCCAGGTGATCGCCGGCCTCGCCGAGGAGCTGGGTCTCGACTTCGCGCGGGCCAACACGCTCGAGATCGAGGACGGCGTGCTCACCGGCCGCGTCATCGGCGAGGTGGTGGACCGTGAGGCCAAAGCCGACTACCTGCGCGAGTTCGCCGAGGAGCTCGGCATCTCGTTGAGCCAGACCGTCGCGGTGGGTGACGGGGCGAACGACATCGACATGCTCACCGCTGCGGGGCTGGGGATCGCGTTCTGCGCCAAGCCCGCCCTCCGCGAGGTGGCCGACGCGTCGCTGTCCAAGCCGTTCCTCGACACCGTCCTGTTCGTCCTCGGCATCACGCGCGACGAGATCGAGGCGGCCGACACCGCCGCCGGCACCTACCGCCGCGTCCCGCTCGTGTGACCGAGGGACCACAGGTCGAGGGGCCGCGTCCCGAGGAGCCACCGACCGACGCACCACCGGCGGGAGATCCTGCGACCGGTGCCGCGCTCGACTGGTGCCACGCCCGACTCCGCGCCGGGTCGGCCGGGACCGAGGACCCGGATGACCGCGGCACCGTCCGCTCCATGCCGATCGTGCTGCACCTGCCCAAGGCGGACCTCCCCGGACGGACCCCGCTGCTCGAGGCCGTCGCGGGCGCCGTCG
>NZ_JAALEA010000129.1 GCF_014145145.1 Dietzia cercidiphylli | reverse complement strand
AGCAGCATCACCACGCCGGTCAGCATCATGGATCGCGCGCCGAAGGAACCGGCGGTCAGACCGGTGCGACGACGACGAGGACCCGCCGACGCCCGGGACCGTCGCGCGAGCACCACCGAGCACCAGATGTGTGCCACCAGGCTCAGCACCAGCACCACCCGCAGGGCCCACAGCACCCCCTCGTGCGGCACCAGGGGATAGAGCAGCGTCCGCAACCACCGGGCGTAGTCGTCGAAACCGGACGCACCGCCGAACACCTTGAGGTTGCCGATCATGTGCACCACGACGAACGAGGTGAAGACCAGGCCCGTCACGGCCATGACCGTCTTCGCGGCCCAGGTGGGCAACACAGGGGTACGCCGGAGGTGAGGCCTCCGGGCCCTGACCGGGACGTGCGGGGCAGCGACCTCGGTCACGCGCGGACACCTCCTTACGGGAACGCGCGCCAGTCTAGGTCCGCCCACGCCGCCCGGGGCCGGGATGAGGACGGGGGTCGTCGTCCATACTGGGCACCGTGAACACCACCTGGATCATCATCGCCGTCGTCGCCGTCCTGTTGCTCGCCGTGCTCGCGCTGGTCGTGGGCCTGCAGCTGCGCAAGAAGCGACAGATCTCGCTGAGCAGGCCGGAGGAGCGCAGGGAACTCACCCGTGAGGAACGCTCCGGCAACTACCAGGCGGGGACGGGCTTCTCGTTCACCGAGGCGGGCGGGACCGCCACCGCGGCACCCCCGCGGGAACCCCTGCCCCGCGAGACGTCCCGGCCGGTCGAGACGCCGGTCGTGCCCGAGCCGGACACCCGATCCGGCCCGAGCGACGACACGGTCGTCGTGGAACCCGCGCCCGTCGAGCCGGTGGTGGTACCGCCGGAGGTCCCGGACGAGGAGGTCCCGGTCCCCACGACCGAGCTGATCACCGGGGTCCCCTCCCCGGTGGCCCCGGTCGAGCGGATCGACCCGTCCGAGGGACGCCTGGACCGCCTCCGCGGTCGACTGGCGCGCTCGCAGGGCGCCGTGGGACAGGGGCTGCTCGGGCTCCTCGGCGCAGGTGATCTCGACGAGGACGCATGGGAGGAGATCGAGGACACCCTGATCATGGCGGACCTGGGCACCACCGTCACCCAGCGCGTCGTCGACCGCCTGCGCGAGGACATCGCGACCCGGCAGATCCGCACCGAGGCCGAGGTCCGGGAACTGCTGCGGCAGGCCCTCGTGGACAACCTCCATCCCGAGTACGACCGCTCGCTGCGTGCGCTGCCGAACGACGGCACACCCGCCGTGATCCTGGTCGTCGGGGTGAACGGCACCGGCAAGACCACCACCACCGGCAAACTCGCCCGCGTCCTGGTGGCCGACGGACGCCACATCCTCCTCGGAGCCGCCGACACCTTCCGCGCCGCGGCCGCCGACCAGCTCCAGACCTGGGCCGAACGGGTGGGAGCGGAGGTCGTGCGCGGCAAGGAGGGCGCCGATCCCGCGTCGGTGGCGTTCGACGCGGTCGCCCGGGGTGTCGAGACCGGGGTGGACGCCGTCCTGGTGGACACCGCCGGCCGCCTCCACACCAAGACCGGGCTCATGGACGAGCTCGGAAAGGTCAAGCGGGTCGTGGAGAAGAAGACCCCGGTCGACGAGGTGCTGCTGGTGATCGACGCGACGACAGGGCAGAACGGTCTCATGCAGGCGCGCGTGTTCAAGGAGGTCGTCGACATCACCGGCGTGGTGTTGACCAAACTCGACGGCACCGCCAAGGGCGGCATCGTCTTCCAGGTCCAACACGAACTCGGGGTCCCGGTCAAGCTCGTCGGACTGGGCGAGGGAGCCGACGATCTGGCGCCCTTCACGGCGGACGCCTTCGTGGACGCCCTGCTCGGGACCTAGGACGCGCGAGTACCCAGGACACACGATCGGAACCACAGGGCCGGCCACGTTACAGACCGGAAACACGCCCGCGCATCGACCGAAACAGCGGAAAGGAATTCTTCTGAACCGAGAGTGAGTGACAAACGCTCACCATGGAGACGAGGAGGACCTCACCGTGAGAGGTGACAGTGTCTTGTTGCTCGCCCAGGAGGCGACGACGGAGATCGATGCGGGAGACACGGCCTGGATGCTCATGGCGGCATCCCTGGTCCTGCTCATGACGCCCGCACTGGCGATGTTCTACGGCGGGATGTCCCGCCAGAAGTCAGTGCTCAACATGATGATGATGTCGTTCAGCGCGATGGGGGTCGTCGGGATCGTCTACGTGCTGTGGGGCTGGTCGATGTCCTACGGCGAGCAGGACGTCCTCGGGCTGTTCGCCAACCCCTTCGAGATGTTCGGTCTCGCCGGGGTGATCGGCGACGCGGACAACTGGGTGACCTCAGCGTCGGGCGCCTACCCGCAGGTCGTCGACGTGGGCTTCCAGGTCACCTTCGCGATCATCACGGTCGCCCTCATCTCGGGAGCCATCGCCGAGCGGGTGAAGTTCGGTACCTGGCTGACGTTCGCCGCCGTGTGGGTCACGCTCGCCTACTTCCCCATGGCCCACATGGTCTGGGGCGGCGGGCTCCTCTCGCATTCGGAGAACAGCCTCGCGGCGATGATCTTCGGCACCGTCGACGATGGTGAGGGCGGCCTCGTCGCAGCCGTCGCCCCGGTCGACTTCGCCGGTGGCACGGTGGTCCACATCAACGCCGGTATGGCGGCGCTGGTCCTCGTCCTGCTGATCGGCAAGCGCTACGACTTCGGGCGTACCGCGTTCCGGCCCCACAGCCTCCCGCTCGTCATGCTCGGTGCCGGTCTGCTGTGGTTCGGCTGGTTCGGTTTCAACGCCGGTTCGGCGTTCGGTGCCAACGGGGCCGCCGGCCTGGCCTGGATCAACACCACCGTCGCCACGGCCGCCGCGATGCTCGGCTGGCTCCTCACCGAGCGGATCAGGGACGGTCATCCGACCAGCCTCGGTGCCGCCTCGGGTGTCGTCGCCGGTCTGGTCGCCATCACCCCGGCCGCCGGGTCGGTCCACCCCCTCGGCGCGATCGCCCTCGGTGCCGTGTCCGGCGCCCTGTGTGCCCTCGCCGTGGGACTCAAGCACCGTTTCGGCTACGACGACTCGCTCGACGTCGTGGGCGTCCACCTCGTGGCGGGTCTCTGGGGCACCATCGCCATCGGCCTCCTGGCCACCGGCACCTTCGACACCGATGCCGGCGTGTTCTACTCGGCGGACGGGTGGAAGCTGCTCGTGGTCCAGATCGTGATCGCCGTGGCGGCGCTCGTCTTCACCGCCATCATGACCGCGATCGCCTACGTGATCTGCCGCCCGCTGGGATGGCGCATCAGCGAGACGGACGAGCAGTCCGGTATCGACGGCGCCGAGCACGCGGAGTCCGCGTACGAGGCCTCCACCAACGCGCTCATCCGTTGAGCCGACATCTGCGAAAGGAACCCCTGACATGAAGCTCGTCACCGCGATCGTCAAGCCGTTCACGCTCGACGACGTCAAGGCAGCACTCGAACAGGCGGGAATCCACGGTCTCACCATCAGTGAGGTCCAGGGTTACGGCCGCCAGAAGGGTCACACCGAGGTCTATCGCGGTGCTGAGTACGCCGTGGACTTCGTCCCCAAGATCCGGGTCGAGGTGGTCGTCGACGACGAGACCGCCGACACCGTCGTCCAACTGATCGTGGATGCCGCGCGAACCGGGAAGATCGGCGACGGGAAGGTCTGGGTGACCCACGTCGAGAGCATCGTCCGGGTCCGCACGGGCGAGGCGGGCGACGCCGCGATCTGATCGACGACACCACGAGGCGCGGTCGACCCCGGACCCGGGGCCGACCGCGCTTCTCCGTCATTCCCCGTGCCTCACCGTCGCTCTCGGTGCACGTGCACGGGCGTTCACAGAAGCGAAACACCGTGGCCGCTGCGAGGTGACACGGCACCGACAGTCTGGAGACACACTCATGAGGGAAAGAGGGACGACGTGAGCCTCACGGGGGACGGTGAGCGGGCCATGGCGCTGCGGGACGGACGCGAGCAGATCCTCTCCGCCACGTCGGCCGACCTCCCCGCGCCGCACCTGCGGGACGCACTGTGCGAGCTGTACGAGATGGAACTCGGACGGCTCGCGGAGGAGGCGGGGATCGGCCCGGGGTCCGGGTTCGCCCTGGTGGCCTTCGGCGGGCTCGGCCGGCGTGAGGTGCTCCCGTACTCCGATCTCGACCTGGTGCTGGTGCACGAGAGACGACCCGACCGCGACGTCGGTGAGCTCGCCGACGCCATGTGGTATCCCCTGTGGGACTCGGGCGTGGGCCTGGACCACAGTGTGCGGACCGTGGACCAGTGTCTCGCGGTGGCGGCTGCGGACGTCTCGGTGGGATTGAGTCTGTTGGACGCCCGCGTGATCGCCGGGGACGCGGACCTGGGCGCGCTCGTGGTCGACGGCGCCCGGCGACAGTGGCGTGACCAGATCGCCTCCCGGTTCGACGATCTCGTGGCCTCCGCGGTGGCCCGGCGTCAGCGGTCCGGGGTGATCGCGCACCGGAGCGAACCCGATCTGAAGAACGGCGTGGGCGGTCTGCGGGATTCGCAGTTGGTCACCGCGCTCGCCGTGGCACACCTCAGCGACGGACGACCGGTCGTCCCCGGAGGGCTGACGACCGCGCACCGTCTCGTGCTCGACGCGCGGACCGAGCTCCACCGGGTGAGCGGGCGGCCCCGGGAGGTGCTGCACGCCGAGTACGGGGACGAGGTCGGACAGGCGCTCGGGCTGGGGGATCGCTTCGACCTCGCCCGTGCGCTCAGCGACGCCTCCCGGACCATCGCGTTCACCGCGGATCAGGCCATCCGTGGCTCGTGCGCGTCGCTGTCCTCCCGCGGTCTGACCGGGCTGCTCCGCAGATCGCCGGTCCGCAGACCACTGGACGACGGCGTGGTGGAGCACGCCGGTGAGGTGGCACTCGCGAGGAACGCCCGTGTCACCGAGGACCCGTGGCTCCCACTACGGGTGGCGGCGGCGGCGGCCCGGTTCGGGCTCCCCGTGGCCGGTTCGACGCTCGGGGTACTGGTGGAGCGTTCGCCGGTCCCCGAGGGTCGGTGGCCCGCCGAGGCGCTGTCGGACCTCCTCGTCCTGCTGGGCTCCGGCGAGGGCCAGGTGCCGGTCGTCGAGGCGCTGGACCGGAGCGGGCTGTGGGAGCGGATGCTCCCCGAGTGGTCGGAGGTGAGGGATCTGCCCGCCAGGGACCGGGCTCACGTCTACACCGTCGATCGTCACCTGGTCCAGACCGCCGTGGAGGCCTCCCGGCTGACCACCTCGGTCGCGCGGGCGGATCTGCTCCTGTTGTCGGCGCTGCTGCACGACCTGGGCAAGAGTCGCGAGGGCGATCACAGCGAGACGGGCGCCGAGATGGTCGGCCCCATCGTGCGACGGATGGGGCTCGATCCCGACGACGTCGACACCCTGGTCCGGATCGTCCGGCACCACCTGCTGCTGGCCGTGACCGCGACCAGGCGTGACCCCTCGGACCCGGCGACGGCCGACTCCGTGCTGGCCACGCTCGACCGGGACGCGACCGCCTTCGACGTGCTCGCCACGCTCACCGAGGCCGATTCGCTGGCCACAGGGCCGACGGTCTGGACCCCGGGCAGGGCCAGGGCACACGCGATGCTGGTCGATGCGTGCCGGGACCGGATGGGGTCGCAACCCGGCGCGGTGGAGGCGCCGACCGTCGACGCCACCCGGCCGCACGGCCCCCCCGACGTCGTGGTGGACCTGCGCCCCGCCGGGACGGGGACCAATCACGAGATCACCCTCGTGGTCCCGGGCTCGGGCAAGTCCCTCGCGGTGACGGCCGAGGTCCTCGCCGCGCACCGGCTGGAGATCGTCGACGCGGAGATCGACCTGCGCCCACCCGGTGGGGTACGCGCGAGGATGACGGTGTCCACCCGTTTCGGCGACCCCGTCGACCCGAAGGTCCTCCGCCAGGACCTGCGCCGGGCGGTAGACTCCGGGGTGTCGGCCTCGCTGAGGGCCGCGCTCGCACGCAACGCCTCCCGCCTGATCGGACCGCCCCAGGCCAGGTCCTCGGTCCTGGTCAATCGACGGACGGATGCCGACGGCATCCTGCTCGAGGTGCGGGCCGAGGACAGACCGGGGTTGTTCGCCAAGGTCATCGCGTCGATCCTGGGCAAGGGGGCGAGGATCGACTGGGTCGTGGTGCGGACCCGCGGCGCCGCGGTCGAGGACGTCTTCGCCCTGTCAGGCCCCGGAGCGGTACTCAGCACGGCCACGGAGGTGGAGTCCCTACTGCCCCGGCGCGATCCCGCCACGCCCGGCGTCGGGCGTGCCGATACCCTGTGAGCAGTCGTCGTCGACGACGCCGGGGCCACCACGCCCCCGGCCCGCGACCCAGGGAGCTGTAGCCGTGTTCGATTCCTTGTCCGATCGCCTGGCAGGTGCGCTCAAGGACCTGCGCGGAAAGGGGCGGCTCAGCGACGCCGACATCGACGCGACGGCGCGCGAGATCCGCCTGGCGCTGCTCGAGGCGGACGTCGCCCTCCCCGTCGTGCGCACGTTCATCTCGCGCGTCAAGGAACGGGCCAAGGGCTCCGAGGTGTCCGAGGCCCTCAACCCCGCGCAGCAGGTCGTCAAGATCGTCGACGCCGAACTCACCGCGATCCTGGGTGGCCAGGCGCGGCGCATCGAGTTCGCCAAGCAACCCCCGACGGTGATCATGCTCGCCGGTCTGCAGGGTGCGGGTAAGACCACTCTGGCGGGAAAGCTCGCGTACTGGCTCAAGGGCCAGGGTCACACCCCGCTCCTCGTCGCGTGCGACCTGCAGCGGCCGGGTGCGGTCGACCAGCTCCGGATCGTCGGCGAGCGCGCGGGCGTGCAGGTCTTCGCACCCCATCCCGGCACGTCCGTCGGGGGAGACGGCGAGGTCGTCGGCGTGCAGGAGCCGGTGGCCGTGGCCCAGCGGGGCCTCGCGCACGCCCGTGCCAAGATGCACGACGTCGTGATCGTCGACACCGCCGGCCGGTTGGGTATCGACGAGGAGCTCATGGCCCAGGCCAGGGGCATCCGTGACGCGGTCCAGCCGGACGAGACCTTCTTCGTCCTCGACGCGATGATCGGCCAGGACGCGGTGATGACCGCGGAGGCCTTCCGCGAGGGGGTCGGCTTCACCGGCGTCGTCCTGACCAAGCTCGACGGCGACGCCCGTGGCGGCGCCGCGCTGAGCGTCCGTGAGCTCACCGGCACCCCGATCATGTTCGCCTCCGACGGCGAGAAGCTCGAGGACTTCGACGTCTTCCACCCCGACCGCATGTCGAGCCGGATCCTCGGCATGGGCGACGTGCTCTCGCTCATCGAGCAGGCCGAGACCGTCTTCGACGCCAAGGACGCGGAGAAGACCGCGGCCAAGATCGGCTCGGGGGAGCTCACGCTCGAGGACTTCCTCGACCAGATGCTGATGATCCGCAAGATGGGCCCCATCGGAAACCTGCTGGGAATGTTGCCCGGGGGCAAGGAGATGAAGGCGGCCGTCGGCGACATCGACGAGAAGTACCTGGACCGTATCCAGGCGATCATCCGGGGGATGACGCCGGAGGAGCGTGCCGATCCGAAGATCATCAACGGATCCCGCCGCCAGCGCATCGCCAAGGGTTCCGGTGTCACGGTCACCGACGTCAACCAGCTGGTGGACCGGTTCTTCGAGGCCCGCAAGATGATGAGCCGCATGGCGGGTCAGATGGGCATGCCCGGAGCCGGCCGGAAGAACCAGCGCAAGGGCAAGAAGGGCAAGGGCAAGGGCCGCGGGCCGACCCAGCCCAAGAACAGGGGAATGATGCCCGGTGGGATGCCGGGGATGCCTCCGGGGATGCCGAGGATGCCGGGGATGCCCCCCGGAGGGATGCCGGATCTGTCCCAGATGCCGCCCGGACTCGACAAGCTCCCCCCGGGACTCGAGGGCATCGATCTGAACGACCTGAAGTTCCCCAAGCGCTGACCCGGTCGGCCGCGCGGGCACCGATTGGTACCAGCGGTGGCGGGGCGTTTAGACTGGTGCGCTGGACGCCGTCACCGGTGGGTCCCGTCGTGCTGGTCGCGAACGGGTGCCCGCGCCGAACGGCGGTCACCCGGAAGGCGAAACCGGGCCCCGCAACAGGTGCGGGAGTCGCTGAATCGCCACGTGACCCGCAAGAGAAAGCGAGACGCCACATGGCCGTCAAGATCAAGCTCACCCGCCTCGGCAAGATCCGTAACCCGCAGTACCGGGTGGTCGTGGCCGACGCCCGCACCCGCCGCGACGGACGCGCCATCGAGACGATCGGGCTCTACCGCCCCAAGGAGGAGCCGAGCTTCATCCAGATCGACTCCGAGCGTGCGCAGTACTGGCTCGGCGTGGGCGCCCTGCCCACCGAGGCCGTCGAGGCGCTCCTCAAGATCACCGGCGACTGGCAGAAGTTCAAGGGCCTCGAGGGCACCGAGGGCACCCTCCGGGTCGCCGAGCCCAAGCCCAGCAAGCTGGAGCTGTTCAACAAGGCGCTCGAGGAGGCCCAGGGCGAGCCGTCCGCCGAGGCCATCACCACCAAGCGCAAGGCCGAGAAGGCCAAGAAGGCCGAAGAGGCGAAGAAGGCCGAGGACGACGCGAAGAAGGCCGCCGCCGAGGCCTCCGAGGCCGAGTCCGCCGAGGCCGGGTCGCCCGACGCCGAGAACGCCGAGGCCTGAGTCCGATGAGTGACATGGTCGTCGACGCCGTCGACCATCTCGTCCGCGGCATCGTGTCGGATCCCGACGCGGTGTCCGTCAGGTCGAGCGGCGGTCGGCGCGGCACGGTGATCCGCGTGACCGTGTCGCCCGAGGACCTCGGACGCGTCATCGGCCGCGGCGGCCGTACCGCCTCCGCGATCCGGACGATCGTCTCCGCCGTCGGCGGGCCGGACGTGCGGGTCGACGTGGTCGACACCGACCGCTAGTCCCACTCGGAACCCACCCGCACCGGAAGGACACCATGGAACTCGTCGTGGGCCGCGTCGTCAAATCCCACGGAGTCCGCGGTGAGCTGGTGGTGGATGTGCGGACCGACTCGCCCCGTGACCGTTTCGCGGTGGGCGAGCGCCTGCTGGGCCGCACCGGCAAGGGGAACAACGTCACGGACCGAGAGGTCACCGTAGAAGCCGCCCGGGATCATTCCGGGCGGCTTCTCGTGCGCCTGGAGGGCGTCTCGGACCGCAACTCCGCCGACGAGTTGCGCGGGATGCTCCTGCTCGTGGACTCCGAGGCGTTGCCGGAGACCGGGGATCCGGACGAGTTCCATGACCACCAACTGGTGGGCCTGCGGGCCCTCGACACCGGTGGGGCAGAACTCGGTGAGGTCACCGAGGTCGTCCACACGCCGGGTGGGGAACTGCTCGCGGTGCGCCTCGCAAACGGTGCGGACGCGCTCGTGCCGTTCGTCACCCGGATCGTGCCCGAGGTGGACCTGGGTTCCGGTACGTGCGTCATCGACCCACCGGAGGGACTACTCGATCTGGGGACCTCGTGACGGGGACCGACGACACGGTTCCCGCTCCGCGACTCCGGCTCGACGTCGTCACCGCGTTCCCGGACTATCTCGCCCCGCTCCGTCTGGCGCTGCCCGGGCGGGCCATCGATCGCGGAATCCTGGATCTCGAGGTCCACGACCTCCGTGCGTGGGCCCACGACGTGCACCGGTCCGTCGACGACACCCCGTTCGGTGGGGGCCCCGGCATGGTCATGAGGCCGACGGTCTGGGGTGAGGCTCTCGACGAGCTGGTACCCCCGCCCGCGGACGACTCCGCAGAACGGTCTCTCCTCATCGTGCCCACTCCCGCCGGCCGGCCCTTCACCCAGGACGACGCCCACCGGTACGCCCGTCGCGGTCACCTGCTCTTCGCCTGCGGCAGATACGAGGGGATCGACCAGCGGGTGATCGACGAGGCCTCCACACGGATGGACGTGGAAGAGGTGAGCATCGGCGACTACGTGCTCATCGGGGGAGAGGTGGCGGTCCTGGTGATGGCGGAGGCCGTCGTCAGGCTCCTGCCGGGAGTCCTGGGCAACCAACGCAGCCACGAGGAGGACTCCTTCTCCGACGGGCTACTCGAGGGGCCGAGCTACACCCGACCCGAGGAGTGGCGGGGACGGCCGGTTCCCGCGGTGCTCAGGAGCGGCGACCACGCGAAGATCGCGCGGTGGCGGCGAGACGAGTCACTGCGACGCACCGCGCAGCGCCGACCTGAGCTGCTCGACGGCGCAGATCTCCGTCCGGCGGACCTGGAGACGCTCGCCTCCGTCGGCTGGACGCCCCGCGCGGGCTGATTTGGGGCGGGCGGGCCGGGAATGGCACACTAGCGAGGTTGATCATCCGGGCGCATCCGTGCGTCCGCGGACGGTCGCGCTGATCCGGGCACGAACCGGTCGTCCCGCCGGGAGGCGGGCGCCAGGGTCCTCTGTCCTCAATTCCTGACATCCGAGGAACACAATGAACACTCTCGACTTCATCGACAACAAGTCTCTCCGCGACGACATTCCGGCGTTCCGCCCCGGCGACACGCTCGACGTGCACGTCAAGGTCATCGAGGGCTCCAAGGAGCGCGTCCAGGTCTTCAAGGGTGTCGTGATCCGCCGCCAGGGCGGTGGCGTCCGGGAGACCTTCACCGTCCGCAAGGTCTCCTTCGGCGTCGGCGTCGAGCGCACCTTCCCGGTCCACTCGCCCACCATCGACCACATCGACGTCCTGACCCGCGGAGACGTCCGTCGCGCCAAGCTGTACTACCTCCGCAACCTCCGCGGCAAGGCCGCGAAGATCAAGGAGAAGCGCTGAGCGCATAGAGCGGGTCGGACTCGGCCGCCGTGTGCGGTGGCCGATCGACTACGCTCGTCCGGGTGAGCAGCACCGAATCACCCGGACAGAACCCCTCCGAGCCGGGCCCCCGAGAAGACGGGGACCCGGCTCGAGGCGTGGGTGGGGGTCGACGCGACGCGCGGACCACCGAGAAGAAGGGGCAGCCCTGGTACATCGAGATCCCCATGTTGGTGGTGATCGCGCTGGTGCTGGTGTTCGTCTTCCAGACCTTCGTCGGGCGGGTCTACCAGATCCCGTCGGAGTCGATGGAGCCCACGCTGCACGGATGTGCCGGCTGCACGGGTGACCGGATCTTCGTGGACAAGATCTCGTACCGGTTCGGCGATCCGCAGCCCGGGGACGTCGTGGTGTTCGAGGGGCCGGATTCCTGGAACCAGGGATACCAGTCCATCCGTTCTGACAACCCGGTGATACGGACCCTGCAGGACGTCGGAGGGGTCATCGGCATCGTCCCACCCGACCAGAACGACATGGTCAAGCGCGTGGTCGCCGTGGGTGGTCAGACCGTGGGCGGGTGCTCGCCGGACGGTGGCCTCCTCGTGGACGGCGAGCCCCTGGACGAGCCGTACCTCAACGCGGATCCCGCCCTCGAACGCAACCCGCTCAACTGCGCGTTCGGACCGGTCACCGTCCCGGAGGGAAACTACTGGGTGATGGGTGACAACCGGGGCAATTCCGCCGACTCCCGCTACCACATGGGCGACGAGTTCCAGGGCACCGTCCCCGGGGGGAACGTCATCGGCAAGGTGCAGGCCATCATCCTCCCGTTCAACCGGATCGGGTCCGTCCCCTCGCCGGACATCCACGCGGGGTGAGCCCGGTCCGACCGGGCCGGGTCAGGGTGACCCGGCGTGACGGACGGCTGGCACTCGAGGCGGCCCTGGGACGGCGCGGCCTCGGGCCGGTCGCCGGGGTCGACGAAGCCGGACGCGGGTCGTGCGCGGGTCCGCTGGTGGTGGCGGCATGCGTTCTGGGTGACCGCCTCCCCCCGGATCTCGCCGACCTCGACGACTCCAAGAAGTTGTCCCCGCCCACCCGGGAACGGCTCCACGACGCCGTGCTGCGGAGGGCGACCGCCGTGTCCGTGGTGGTGATCGAGCCCGATCGGATCGACGAGCGGGGTGTGCACCGGTGCAACCTCGAGGGGATGCGTCGTGCGGTGGCCGCTCTCGACCCGGCACCCGGCTTCGTCCTCACCGACGGGTTCGCCGTGGACGGGCTCGGATGCCAGTCCACGGCGGTGATCGGGGGCGACGCGGTCGTCGCATCCATCGCCGCCGCGAGTGTCCTCGCAAAGGTCACCCGCGATCGGATTATGGTGGACCTCGACCCGAGGTACCCGGGCTACGGGTTCGCCGCCCACAAGGGGTACAGCACCGCGGGTCACGCCAGGGCGATCGAGCAGCTCGGTCCCAGCGACATCCACCGGATGTCGTACGCCAACGTCCGTCGCGCCGCCCAGGCGCATTCGAGGAGCAGCACTAGATGAGCGCCGAGGATCTGGAGAACTACGAGACCGAGATGGAGCTCTCGCTGTACCGCGAGTACCGCGACATCGTCGGTCAGTTCACCTACGTCGTCGAGACGGAGCGGCGCTTCTATCTCGCGAACGCGGTCGAACTGATCCCGAGGTCCGCGGACGGTGAGGTCTACTTCGACGTCCGGATGTCGGACGCCTGGGTGTGGGACATGTACCGGCCTGCCCGTTTCGTGAAGTACGTGCGGGTCCTGACCTTCAAGGACGTCAACATCGAGGAGCTCGACAAGCCCGAACTCCGCCTCCCGGAGTAGTACCCGGCGGCTGGTCCTCCACAGCCTCCGGCGCCTCCACAGGGTGCTCCCGGCCCGATCCGCGTCCAGCGGATCGGGCCGGTGTCGTGGTGCAGGGTGAGCCGCGGTGGCCCGGACGGACCGGGCCGCCGGGGAGGGGCTCGGGATGGCGGGGGACAGGGCGGGATCGCCCACCGGCACGCACGGGGGTGACGGTCGCCGACGGACCGGGGCGATCGGGGAGGCGCATGCGGCGGGGTTGATCGAGGCGCGTGGGGGCGCGGTGATCAGCCGGAACTGGCGGAGCCGGACGGGGGAGCTCGACCTGGTCGCCCTGGACGCCGCGGGCCGGTTACGGTTCGTCGAGGTCCGCACGCGGACCGGCACCGGGTTCGGGACGCCGGCCGAATCGGTGACCGCGGTCAAGCGGCGCCGTCTGCGCACGCTGGCACGGGAGTGGCTGGCGGCCAACCCGGGTCCCTGGCGTCAGGTCTGCTTCGACGTGATCGGAGTGGATCTCGCGGACCCCTCCCGTCCGAGGCTGGAACTGTTCGAGGACGTGTTCTGAGATGGCGCTCGGACGGACGTGGGCGGTGACCCTCTCGGGGATCGGTGGCCAGCTCGTCGAGGTCGAGGCCGATGTGGGGCGCGGACTTCCCGGGGTGAGCATCGTGGGGATGGGTGACGGCGCGGTCATGCAGTCCAGGGAGAGGATGCGGGCGGCGGTGGTCAACTCGGGCCTGTCCTGGCCGACCGGGAAGGTGGTGCTCTCGCTGTCGCCCGCGGCGCTGCCCAAGCGCGGATCGGGATTCGACGTGGCGCTCGCGATCGGGGCCCTCACCGCGTCGAGCGAGCTACCGGCCGGGGGGTTCGAGGGCACACTGCTGGTCGGTGAGTTGGCGCTCGACGGTCGCGTCCGCCCGGTCCGTGGGGTGCTGCCGGCGGTGCTCGCGGCGCGGGACGCCGGTCTCCGGCGCGCGATC
>NZ_JAALEA010000128.1 GCF_014145145.1 Dietzia cercidiphylli | reverse complement strand
CGGCCGGACACCCCGCGTCCGCCGCCCGCTACATCGCGGCGCGGCCGCTGGAGGTGGCCGACAAGCTCGCCGACGGCGCCTACGACCTGCTCGTCGCCGATGTCCCGGATCACTCGGTCGCCCGGGTGGTGTCCCGCGCTCACCAACTGTTGCGTCCCGGCGGTGCGCTGGTCCTGATCGGTGAGCACGCACCGCTGCCGGAGGGCGCGGACCTGCCCGAACACGCACACGTCACCGTGCTGCCCGTCGGCGGCGGGCTGACCGTGGTCGCACTCTGAGCCCGCGCGCCCGGAGGCGGCGAACCCTGGACCGGACCCGGCTGGCGACTCAGCCGGGCAGCGACGTGACGGAGTTTTTGGACACGCTCACCACTCCGCCGGCACTGATCGGGAACCGGAGCCGGTCGCGCTCGTGATCCACGCCGATCACGTCGCCCGGGCCGATCGAGGAGTTCTTGTCCACGATCGCCCTGCGCACCACGGCGCCCCGACCGATCCGCACACCGGGCATCAGCACGCTGCCCTCCACCACGGCGCCGTCCTCGACCACCACGTTGTTCGAGACCACGGAGTTGCGCACGGTGGCCGCGGAGATGATCGTCCCCGCCCCCACCATCGACTCCTGGGACATGCCGCCGTTGACGAACTTGGCGGGCGGCAGGTTGTCCTGCTGGGTCCGGATCGGCCACAGGTTGTTATAGAGGTTGAACACCGGGTGCACTGAGACCAGGTCCACGTGGGCGTCGTAGAACGCGTCGATGGTCCCCACGTCCCGCCAGTACCCCCGGTCGCGCTCCGTCTCGCCCGGGACCCGGTTGCGGGCGAAGTCGTAGACGTACGCGCGCTCCTGTTCCACCAGCGCGGGGATGATGTCCCCGCCCATGTCGTGGGTGGAATCGGGCTTCTCCGCGTCCGCCTTGAGGGCCGTGACGAGCGCATCCGTGGTGAAGATGTAGTTGCCCATCGAGGCGAACGTCGCATCCGGGTCGTCCGGCGTCCCCGGAGGATCGGAGGGCTTCTCGACCCAGTCCCGGATCAGGTCGTCGTCCCCCGCGTCGATGCAGCCGAAGGCGAAGGCCTCACTGCGGGGGACCCGGATCCCGGCGACCGTGACCGCGGCCCCCGTGGCGATGTGGTGGTCGAGCATCTGACGGGGGTCCATGCGGTAGACGTGATCGGCCCCGAAGACGACGATGTGGTCCGGCTTCTCGTCGTGGACCAGGTTCAGCGACTGCAGGATGGCGTCCGCCGACCCGGTGTACCACCGCGGTCCGAGCCGCTGCTGCGCGGGAACGGGGGTGATGTACTCGCCCCCCATCCCCCTCATGTGCCACACCTGGGAGATGTGCCGGTCGAGGGAGTGCGACTTGTACTGCGTGAGGACGCAGATCCGCATGAAGCCGGCGTTGACGAGGTTGCTCAGGACGAAGTCGATCAACCTGTACGACCCGCCGAACGGCACCGCCGGTTTGGCGCGGTCCGCGGTGTGCGGGAAGAGGCGCTTGCCCTCGCCACCGGCGAGAACGATTGCTAGGACGTGCGGCTGGTTCCTCACCCCCCCACCGTAACGACTTCCGGGCCGTTGCCACGGACCATCACGGGACTTGCCCCCGCACCGCCCCGCGCCGACACCCCGTGGTCGGGCGGGGTTCACCCGCAACGGTCCCGGGGACGCCCCGGGGGGCTAGGTTGACCGGTGTGCGAGTAGCGATGATGACGAGGGAGTACCCACCGGAGGTCTACGGCGGGGCGGGGGTCCACGTGACCGAACTGGTGGCCACCCTGCGGCCGCTGTGCGAGGTCGACGTCCTGTGCATGGGCGCGGACCGCGACACCGCGCGGGCGTTCCGGCCCGATCCGGAGCTGGGCGAGGACGCCAACCCGGCGATCCGGACCCTCTCCGCCGGCCTGCGCATGTGCGTGGCCGCGGAGGGGGCGGACATCGTCCACTCCCACACCTGGTACGCGGGCCTGGCCGGCCACCTCGCCGGGGAGCTCTACGGCATCCCCCACGTGGTGTCCGCGCACTCTCTCGAGCCCAGCCGACCCTGGAAGGCCGAGCAGCTCGGGGGCGGCTACCGCGTCTCGTCGTGGTCGGAGCGCAACGCCTTCGCCCACGCTGACGCCGTGGTCGCGGTGAGTGCACGGATGAAGGACGAGATCCTGCGCGTCTACCCCGAGGTCGATCCGGAGAAGATCCACGTGATCCTCAACGGCATCGACACCTCGGTGTGGTCACCGGTCGAGACGTTCGCCGGGGAGGACTCGGTCCTCCGGCGGCACGGTGTCGACCCGGACCGACCGATCGTGGCGTTCGTCGGTCGCATCACACGTCAGAAGGGAGTGCCCCACCTGGTCCGCGCGGCCCGAGATTTCCACCCGGACGCCCAGCTCGTGCTCTGTGCGGGTGCCCCGGACACCCCGGAGATCGCGGCCGAGATGGAATCACTGGTCGCCGACCTGCAGTCCACCCGGGACGGCGTCTACTGGCTCCGCGACATGCTGCCGCGCGCGGAGGTCATCGAGATCCTCTCCGCCGCCACGGTGTTCGCGTGCCCGTCGGTGTACGAACCCCTCGGGATCGTCAACCTCGAGGCCATGGCCTGCGACACCGCCGTCGTCGCCTCCGATGTCGGCGGGATCCCGGAGGTCGTCATCGACGGCGAGACCGGCACGCTCGTCCACTACGACGAGTCGGACCCGGACGCCTTCGAGGCCGGTCTCGCGGCCGCGGTCAACGAACTCGTCGTCGATCCGGGCAAGGCCGCCGCGTACGGCCGTGCCGGGCAGGAGCGGGCCCGGACGCGGTTCGCGTGGGAGGCGATCGCCGAGCAGACCCACGCGATGTACGCCTCACTCCTGTAGAGCGCCTACCTCCTGTAGAGCGCCTCACTCGTGTAGAGCGCCTCACTCGTGTAGAGCGCGTCACTCCTGCAGAGACCTGCGGAACGTCCGCACCTCGACGTGGACGCGGACCGGGCCGTCGCCGGACCCGATGGCCCGCTCGACCCCGGCCCGACCCAGGTGGACTCCACTGGGGCCCATGAGGGCCAGGTCCGCGGCGATCGCGGCGGGAACCGTGGTGGTGACGTCGACCACCCGGACCGGACCGGGGTCGAACCCGGCGGCCAGGTGCGTGTCCAGGCGCTCGGCCTTGTCCGCCGCGGGTGCGAGCATCCCGACCCGCGACCGCAGGGGCTCGAGATGACCCGGGCCCGGCACCGCGACGACGAGAGTCCCGCCCGGGCGGAGGACCCGGGCGAACTCGGCGG
>NZ_JAALEA010000127.1 GCF_014145145.1 Dietzia cercidiphylli | reverse complement strand
GGGGAGGACGGCGCCCCCACTCCGAGGCTGCTCGGCCTCGCCGTCGGCGCCCTGCGCTCCCTGGCCGAACACCGTCGCCCGCCCGGGCTGGTCGCCGACGCGTTCCTCCTGCGCGCCATGGCGGCGTCCGGTTGGGAGCCGGTCCTGGACTGCTGTGTGAGCTGCGGCGTGGTGGGCCCGCACCGGGCGTTCCACGTGGCCTCCGGCGGTACGGTGTGCGTGCACTGCCGGCCGCAGGGCTGTGCGATGCTCACACCCGGCGTGACCGAGCACCTGTCGGCGCTGCTGGCCGGGGAGTGGGAGGCCGTGGTCGGCTCGTCGCCTGCCGTGGTCCGCCAGGCCTCCGGCATCGCCGCCGCGCACCTGCAGTGGCATCTCGAGCGTGACCTGCGCAGCCTGCCCCTCGTCGACCGCGGGACGGTAGACCCCGTCTCCGCAGCGCCCGCTACCGCAGTGCCCATTCCAGCAGAACCCGTCCCCGCAGCACCCGTCCCCGCAGTGCCCGCTCCCGACGGGCCTCGTCCCGCCGAACCCGTTCCCGACGAACCCGTGGAGGAGTCCCGTGCCCGGACTACCCAGATTCCGTAAGCGCACCCCGTCGAGGGACGGCGCAGCGCCGGTGACCGTACGGCCGCCCACCCCGCACCCGTCGGGGGAGCGGCCGCCCGCGATCCCGTCGGAGTTCGTGCCGCGCCACGTCGCACTGGTGATGGACGGCAACGGACGCTGGGCCCAGGAGCGGGGCCTGCCCCGGACCGAGGGCCACAAGCAGGGTGAGGCGGTACTCATGGACGTGGTCCAGGGGTGCATCGAGATCGGTGTCCCGTACCTGTCCGCCTACGCCTTCTCCACGGAGAACTGGAAGCGCAGCCCCGAGGAGGTGCGCTTCCTCATGGGCTTCAACCGGGACGTGCTGCGCCGCCGCCGCGACGAGATGCACGAGTTGGGGGTGCGGGTCCGCTGGGCCGGTCGACGCCCCAAGTTGTGGAAGTCGGTGATCTCCGAGCTCGAGGAGGCCGAGGAACTCACCCGGGACAACACGGTCATGACGTTGGCGATGTGCGTCAACTACGGCGGCCGTGCGGAGATCGTCGACGCCGCGCGGGACTTCGCGCGTCGTGTCGCCGCCGGGGAGGTCTCGGCCGACGACCTGACGGAGGAGAACTTCTCCCGCTACCTCGACGAGCCGGACATGCCGGACGTCGACCTATTCCTGCGACCGTCCGGTGAGCTCCGCACCTCCAACTTCCTGCTGTGGCAGAGCGCCTATGCCGAGTTCGTCTTCCAGGACACGCTGTTCCCCGACTTCGACCGCCGCGACCTGTGGGCGGCGTGCCTCGAGTACGCCGAGAGGGATCGGCGATTCGGGGGAGTGAACGGGATCTGAGCTGCGGACCGGGCGGCGCGTCCGTCGGCGTAGTCCCGAGTCAGTCGACCGGACCCGCCTGCTCGCCACCCCGGGCGGCGACACACGCCGCGCAGAGGCCGAACAGTTCGACGGTGTGGGTCACCTCTGTGAAGCCGTGGGCCCCGCCGGCACGGTGCGCCCACGTCTCGACACCCGGTTCCTCGACCTCCACCGTGAACCCGCACACCCGGCACACCAGGTGATGATGGTGCGAATCGGAGCACTTCCGGAAGATCAGCTCCCCGGAGTCGGTGCGCAGCACGTCGACCGCACCGGCGTCGGACATCGACTGCAGGGTCCGGTAGACGGTGGTCAGGCCGATCGCGTCGCCGCGGTCGCGGAGTTCGGCGTGGAGGTCCTGGGCTGAGCGGAACCCCTTGGACTCGTCGAGCAGCGCGGAGATGGCACTGCGTTGACGGGTCGAGCGCACGCCGATCGGCTTGCCTGGTGTGTCCATGTCCCTACTCCTCCCCGGCGTGCCCGACGGCCGCCTCGACGATGTGCAACAGATGGTCGTCGAGCAACTCGTACCGGATCTCGCGTCCCCGCCGGTGTGCGGAGACGACGTTGGACGACTTGAGTACCCGGAGATGCTGACTCACCAGCGGCTGGGCGACCTCCAGGGCGTCCACCAACTCGTGGACGCAACGCGGCCCCTCGCGCAACTGTAGGACGATCGCGATTCGCAACGGCGCCGACAGCGCACGGAGCAGCTCGCCCGCGGCCGAGACCACGTGCTGAGGGGGCAGCGGCACGGGGTCGGCGTGGGGGCCGGGGTCGTGGATGTCCGCGGCAGACCCGGGGTCGGCCGGGGACTCGGGTCCGGATGCCATTGGCGCAACCTTCCGGGCGCGGTGGGAACCGGCGCCGTGTCGGGTGGGGGACCCCAGTATCCCAGACCGCCGGGGTCGACCGGATACCCTGGTGGGAAGTGCCGCGGGCGCCGGCCCGCGCCGAGGGCGTCCACCCCGACACCTCCGTCAACCGACTCACCAAAGGGAGAACCCCCGACGTGGCATCCTCAGCGTCCGTCATCGACTCAGTCGTCAACCTCTGCAAGCGCCGGGGACTGGTGTACCAGTGTGGCGAGATCTACGGCGGAACCCGTTCGGCGTGGGACTACGGTCCGCTGGGCGTGGAGCTCAAGGACAACATCAAGAAGCAGTGGTGGCGGACCTTCGTCACCGGCCGCGAGGACGTCGTGGGACTGGATTCGTCGATCATCCTGCCCCGCAAGGTGTGGGAGGCCTCCGGCCACGTCGAGACCTTCACCGATCCGCTCGTCGAGTGCCAGTCATGCCACACCCGCCTGCGCCAGGACCACCTGCAGGAGGCCCATGCGGCCAAGAAGAAGCTGGACAGCCCGGCCGATGTGCCCATGGCCGAGATCGCGTGTCCCAACTGCGGCACCAGGGGCCGTTGGACCGAGCCGCAGCTGTTCTCGGGACTGATGAAGACCTTCCTCGGCCCCGTGGACAACGAGACGGGCCTGCACTACCTCCGTCCCGAGACCGCCCAGGGCATCTTCGTCAACTACAAGAACGTCATGACCAGCGCCCGGCGTAAGCCGCCGTTCGGTATCGGTCAGATCGGCAAGGCGTTCCGCAACGAGATCACCCCCGGCAACTTCATCTTCCGGACCCGCGAGTTCGAGCAGATGGAGATCGAGTTCTTCACCAAGCCCGACGAGGCCGACGAGTGGTTCAAGCGGTGGGTCGAGGACTGCTGGGACTGGTTCGTGGACCTGGGGATCAACCCGGAGAACATGCGCCGTTTCGACGTCCCGGACGACGAGCGTGCCCACTACTCGGCCGGCACGATCGATTTCGAGTACAACTTCGGGTTCTCGGGCAGCGGTTGGGGCGAGCTGATGGGCATCGCCAACCGCACGGACTACGACCTCACCCAGCACCAGACCCACTCCGGTGAGGACCTGCAGTACCGCGACCAGGCCTCGGGCGAGAAGTACGTGCCGTATGTCATCGAGCCGAGCTTCGGGCTGACCCGGTCGCTGATGGCGTTCCTCATCGACGCCTACACCGAGGACGAGGCACCCAACTCCAAGGGCGGCGTCGACACCCGCACGGTCCTCAAGCTCGACCGGCGCCTGTCGCCGTTCAAGGCGGCCGTGCTGCCGCTCTCGCGGAACGCCGACCTCTCGCCCAAGGCGCGGGATCTGGCCGCGCAGCTACGCAAGAGCTGGAACGTGGACTTCGATGACGCGCAGGCGATCGGCCGACGCTACCGCCGCCACGACGAGATCGGCACGCCGTTCTGCATCACCGTGGACTTCGACACTCTCGAGGACCAGGCCGTGACCATCCGTGAGCGGGACACCATGGCGCAGGAGCGGGTGGCCATCGACCAGGTCGAGGGGTACCTCGCGCAGCGGCTCATCGGCTGCTGACCGCGCGCTGGCACACTGGTCGGGTGAACAGATCCCGGTCCCCGCTGCGGGCGGTGTCCAGGGCCATCGGATGGCTCCTGGTCATCGCACTGCTGCTGTGCCTCATCGTCCCCGGATTCATCGCGTTCCGTGTGTGGCACGTGGCGCGGGTGGACGACCGCACGGCGGCGGACGCGATCGTCGTCCTGGGAGCGGCCCAGTACGACGGCGTCCCCACCCCGGTCTTCCAGTCGCGACTCGATCACGCCGCCACCCTGTACGAGGAGGGTGTCGCCCCCCAGATCATCACGGTCGGCGGTAATCAGCCGGGGGACCGGTTCACCGAGGCCGGTGCGGGTCGCGCCTACCTGGCCACGCTGGGGGTGCCGCCCACCGCGATCCTGGCGGTCGAGACCGGGTCCAACACCGTCGGCAGTCTGGACGCCGTGGCCCTGACCGTGCGTGACCAGGGCGGTGGTTCCGTGGTGCTGGTCAGCGACCCCACGCACTCGTACCGGGCGCGGATGATGGCCCGGGACGCCGGACTGGACGCGTGGACGTCGCCGACCCGACAGGGTCCCGCAGTCTGGACCCGGGAGAACCAGGTTCTCAGCATCATCCGTGAGACCGGCGCGGTGCTCTGGTACCAGTACCACCGGATCGCCGGCACCGACGTGGATTTCCCGGGCTGATCCGCAGACACCACCGGCCCGGCCGCACCGGGACGACGACGACGGGGCGCACTCGCCCGACAGGAGACGCGCATGACGGGGTACGCGTACGACGCCGCAGACGCCGAGCGTCGGGTGGGCGGGGGACCCGCCCGGGCGCAGGGGACGGCGAGTGAGCGCAGCCCGTTCGAGAGGGATCGCGCCCGGGTCCTGCACTCGGCGGCCCTGAGACGGCTCGCCGACAAGACGCAGGTGGTCGGGCCCGGGGACGGCGACACCCCACGGACCCGCCTCACGCACTCACTCGAGGTCGCGCAGATCTCCCGCAGCATCGCCGCCGGCCTCGGCTGCGACCCCGACCTCGCCGACCTGGCGGGGTTGAGCCACGACATCGGACACCCGCCCTACGGGCACAACGGTGAGCGCGCTCTCGACGAGGTCGCGAGAGGGTTCGGGGGATACGAGGGCAACGCCCAGACGATCAGGATCCTCACGCGGCTGGAACCCAAGGTCGTCGACGCCGACGGGCGCGGGGTCGGACTGGACCTCACCCGGGCCGCGCTGGACGCGGCCACCAAGTACCCGTGGCTGCCGCGGGAGGGCACCAGGAAGTTCGGCGCCTATCCCGACGACGCGGACACGCTCGCCTGGATCCGCGTGGGCGCGCCCGGGGACACACGCTGCCTGGAAGCGCAGATCATGGACTTCTCCGATGACGTGGCCTATTCGGTCCACGACGTGGAGGACGCGATCGTGGCGGGCAGGCTGGACCTGCGGTCGTTGACCGACCCGTCGGAGGTCGCGGCGCTGGCCGAGCTGGGCGCACGCGAGTTCCGGGGACCCGACGCCGACCAGCTGCGCGAGGCGGCCGGGCGGCTCGGCGCGCTCGACGCGGTCCGCGCCGTCCAGCCGTTCGAGGAGTCCTTCGCGGGAGCGGTCGCCCTCAAGGCGCTGACCAGCGAGTTGGTCGGGCGGTTCGTCATGCCCGCCATCCACACCACCCGCGAGGTGCACGGGGAGACGCCGCACGGGCGGTACAGCGCCGACCTCGAGGTGCCGCTGCACGTGGAGGCCGAGGTCGTGATGCTCAAGACCATGGCCGTGCGGTACGTGATGAGCGACCCGGGGCACCGGGCCCGGCAGGATCGTCAACGCGACCGTATCCACCGGGTGGCCGAGTACCTGGCGCACTCGGCGCCGGCCGGACTCGACGCGGTACTGCGCCCGCTGTGGGACGCGGCCCCGGACGACGCGGCCCGGATGCGCGTGATCGTGGACCAGGTGGCCCTCTACACCGAGAGCCGCCTCGAGCGGATCGACCGGGCGAGCGCCGGCATCCAGGCGGCCTGGGGCTGAGCAGTAAGCCGGCTCAACCCACGGCCCGGGTGAGGTCGCCGACCAGGTCCTCGATGCCGAGCGCGCCGATGGACCCACCGGGGGAGAACCCGGTCCGCACCACCACGAGATCGGCCGACGGGACCACCACGATGTACTGCCCGTCGTGCCCCGAGGCCCAGTAGGCGTCCGCGGGAATCCCGGGAAGACGCAGCGGGGTGCCGTCACCGGCGTCGTTGGTCCACCACTGCGCGCCGTAGGGCTCGGGCTCACCGCCGGCCGGGACGACGCTCGTCGCGTAGTCCATCCATCCGGCGGGGAGCAGGCGGCGACCGTCCACCTCGCCGTCATCCAGCGTGAACTGCCCGAACCGCGCCCAGTCCCGCGGCGTGGCCCACAAATACGAGCTGCACACCGACCGGCCGGAGGCGTCGGCCTCGAGTACCGCGCTGGTCATCCCGAGCGGGTCGAACAGCAGCCGATCGGCCATCTCGGGCCCGAGGCCGGTGCGCTCGTGCAGCAGGTCGCACACGATGTTGGTGGTGCCCGACGAGTACTGACGGACGGTCCCGGGCTCGTGGGCGAGCGGTTGGGCGGCGGCGAACGCGGCCATGTCCGGCTCGGCGAACAGCATCTGCGTGATGGGGGTGCCGAGGTCGTAGTCCTCGTCCCACTCCAGCCCGGAGGTCATGCGCAGCAGGTCGTCGAGGGAGATCTGCGCCCGCTCGTCGGTCCACTCGGGGCGCAGGTTCGTGTCCGCCGGGTCGAGGTCGGCCTCCGGGAACTCCTGCTGCGCGCGCCCGACCAGGGTGGCCGCCACGCTCTTGGCCATGGACCACCCGAGCTGCCGGGTGTCCGGACCGAAGCCGTCGGCGTACCACTCGTCGAGGATCTCACCGCGGTGGACCGCGACGAGGCCGCGCGTGCCCTCCTGGCCGGCGGCCCGGTCGAGTGCCGCACCGACCTCGGCCGGTACGTCGGTGGCCTGCGGCAGGCCGATGCCCTCGGGGCGGTCCTCCTGGGACCCGACGAGGGAGGTGTGCTCGGAGCCCGCCGCGCGGCCCTCGCCCACCGCGCACCCGTACTCGGAGGCCCAGGCCTGCTGGGCAAAGGCGATGCCCAGGACGGAGGAACGCGCCCACCCCTCGGAGTCGTCGATCTCCGTGCGCAGCAACGGCACCAGCGGGTTGGGCGGCAGGT
>NZ_JAALEA010000126.1 GCF_014145145.1 Dietzia cercidiphylli | reverse complement strand
GGCGGGCGCGTCCGCGATGCGCGACGCGATGGCCGCGGCCGGCGTCCAGCGGTGCGTGTACGTCTCCGGGCTCGCCCCGTCCGGAGGCCCCGGGGAGCCTCTCTCCCGGCACATGTCCTCCCGACTCGAGGTCCAACACCTGCTCTCGGACGGACCAACGCCGGTGTTCACCCTGCGGGCCGGCATCGTCCTGGGCTCCGGTTCGGTGGGCTTCGAGATGATGCGCACCCTGTGTGAGCGGTTGCCGGTCCAACCGGTCCCCCGCTGGATGCGCGGCGGCCGCGTCGAGCCGGTCGCCGAGCGTGACGTCGTCGAGGCCCTGTGTCACGCCCTCGAGGTGGCTCCCCGCACCGGGCACGGCGACCTCGGTTGCGGGGAGGCGCTGACCTACCCCGCGCTGCTGCGCAGGTTCTCCCGGGTCGCCGGGCTCCCGACACTCCGCGTCCCGGTCTTCGGGGTGCCGTGGGATCTGGTCGCGGCGGGATTGTCCCCGCTCATGGACGTGGACGCCGGGACCGTCGCCGGGCTGATCGAGAGTCTCCGCCACGAGATGGTGGCCGCCGGCCCGGCGACGGACCTGCTCCCCCCGGGGTGGGAGATGACCGGGATCGACGACGCCATCCGTCGCGCGCTCGGGGACTGACGGTGTGGTCCGGACGCGACGTCCCGGGTCCCGCCACACCGGGTCATTCCACACCCCGGCGCGAGCGCGCCCGGTGAGGGACAATCGACCGATGCCCGCGAATCTCCCGTTCACCGCCGCGACCTTCATCCGCGCCGCCCTGGACCGCCACGTGCCGAGCGGCACCACGGACGACATCGGGGAGAAGCTCCTCGACGCGGCGGTGCGGCAGTTCGAGCTCTTCGGCGTGACCCGGTCGACGATGGGGGACATCACGCAGCGGTCGGGCCTGTCCCGGATGACCCTCTACCGCCGGTTCGCCAACAAGCAGGAGCTCATCAACGCCGTCCTGCTCCGCGAGTCCGGACGCATCCTGGCCGGGCTGAAGCAGGAGATCGACCGGTACGACGACGTGGAGTCCAAGCTCACCGAGGGCTTCCTCTACACCGTCGAGACCCTGCGCGCCCACGGGCTGCTCAACCGGCTCCTCGAGAGTGAACCCGAGGTCGCCGTCCCGTATCTCACCGTCCGGGCCGAACCCCTGGTCAGTAGCAGTGCCGAGTTCCTCGCCTCGGAGATGGCCACCAGCCTCGACGACTCCCGGTCGCACGACGAACTGCTCGTGGCCGCCGAGGTGACCGTCCGTCTGGTGATCTCATTCGTCCTCACCCCCTCCACGACCATCGATCTGGACGACCCCGACGTGGCCCGGGAGTTCGCCAGGAGGCACCTGGGCCCACAACTCCGCGGTGGGCGGGGACATTCCGACGGTGCGTAGGCGGTAGGCGCCCGGGCGTTGACACGAGGGCCCGCGCTGCCTAGCCTCAGTTACAAAGAGACCTCAAATGTCACTCTGTACTCCGAGGCTCTCTCCGACCCACATCGTCGGAAACGAAAGGGATCGCCATGACCGCACCCACGCCCACCACCGCCCCCTCACCCTCGGCCCCGACTGCGGCCCCGACCCCGAGCAGCTCCCGCGAGGAGTATGACGCCGCCCTCCTCCGCCTGTCCGAGGCGTCGGTCCGACGCCACTTCGACGCGTTCGTCGACGTCCCCTGGGATCACCCCGACTTCCGTGTGGACCGCACCGACGAGCGCTGGGTCCTGCCCGCGGACGTGGATCCGCTGGGCGCCCACCCCTGGTACCAGGCGTTGCCCGTCGAGACCCAGATCGAGATCGGGCTGTGGCGCCAGGCCAACATCATGAAGGTCGGGCTGCAGTTCGAGAACATCCTGATCCGCGGGATCATGCAGTACATCGCGAACCTGGACAACGGGTCGGCCGAGTTCCGGTACCTCACCCACGAGGCGACCGAGGAGTGCCACCACACCCAGATGTTCCAGCAGGGCGTCAACATCATCGGTGCCGACGTACCCGGGTTGCCCCGCTGGATGCGCCGGGTCTCGCCGATCATCCCGTGGTTCGCCTCCCTCACCCCGGTGGGCTTCTTCATCGGCGTCCTCGCCGGCGAGGAGCCGATCGACCACACGCAGAAGCAAATCCTGCGCGGCGCGGACGAGCTCCCGCCCGTCTTGAGCCGCATCATGGAGATCCACGTGGCCGAGGAGGCGCGGCACATCTCCTTCGCGCACACCTACGTCGCCCGCCACGCGCCCCGGATGAGCCGCGGTCAGATCTTCGCGGTCTCCCTGGCGTTCCCCGTGATCATGCGGGTGCTGTGCGATGCCATCCTCAAGCCGACCAAGGAGTTCCGCGACGAGTTCGACGTTCCCCGCGAGGTCATCGACGAGCTGTACTGGGACAGCCCGCGCTCCCGCGAGTTCCTGTCCGACCTCTTCTCCGACGTGCGCATGCTCGCGGAGCAGTCCGGACTGATGAACCCCCTCGCACGGCGTGTCTGGCGGGCGCTGAAGATCGACGGCCGCGCCTCCCGCTACCGCAGCGAGCCGCCCGTCTCGTACGCCGCCGCCGTCTGATGCCCCACGTCGTCACGCAGGCCTGCTGCGCCGACGCGTCCTGCGTCCACGCGTGCCCGGTCAACTGCATCCACCCGACTCCGGACGAGCCGGACTTCGCCACCGCCGAGATGCTGTACATCGACCCGGACGTCTGCGTGGACTGTGGGGCGTGCGTGGGAGCGTGCCCGGTCGGGGCGATCGTCCCCGACGACCGCCTCGCCCCTGGCGAGCAGGTCTTCCTCGACCTCAACGCCGTGTTGAGCACGCCGTCTCGCCCGTACCCGCCCCAGGCGCCGGTCCCCCCGATCCGCCGTCTGGTGCGGGACCGCGGCCCCGCGGGGGAGCCACTGCGGGTGGCGATCGTCGGAGCCGGCCCCGCCGCTCTGTACACCGCCGACGAGCTGCTCAGGCAGCCGGGCGTCGAGGTGACCGTCTTCGATCGCCTGCCCGTCCCCCACGGCCTGGCCCGGCACGGCGTGGCCCCCGACCACCCGAGGACCCGGTCGGTCACCGACCTGTTCGCGCTCATCGAGGCCCAGGCCGGATTCACCTACCGGCTGGGGGTGGAGATCGGCCGGGATGTCACCGTGGACGAGCTCGCCGCCGCCCACGACGCCGTGGTCTACGCGACCGGGGCCAGCACCGACCGCCCCCTCGAGATCCCGGGCACCGGGCTCCCCGGGAGCATGTCCGCCACGGAGGTGGTGTCCTGGTACAACGGCCACCCCGACCACGTCGAGGCCCGGGTCCCGCTCGACCACGAGCGGGCCGTCATCGTGGGCAACGGCAACGTCGCCCTCGACGTCGCCCGGATCCTCGCCACCCCTGCGGAGTCCCTCGCCGCGACCGACATCTCCCCTGTCGCCCTGAAGGCCCTGCGGGACAGTCGCATCCGGGAGATCGTCGTGCTGGGTCGACGCGGGCCCGCCCAGGCCGCGTTCACCCTTCCCGAGCTGGTCGGACTGGCCTCGCGTGACGACATCGACCTGCGCGTCGACGCCCCGGACGGGATCGACCCGGGAGCGGAGTCCGATCCCCAGCGATCCCTCATGCTCGACTGCCTCGCGGAGGTGGCCGCCCGCGCGCCGCGGACCGGTAGCCCGCGGATCGTCCTGCGTTTCCAGACCGCACCCGTGGAGGTCGTCGGTACAGAGCGCGTCGAGGGACTGCGGATCGCGGGGACGGAGTTGACCAGCCTGGACGGCGACGTGCGCGCGATTCCCCGCCCGGGAACCGAGGAGGTCCTGTCCGCGGGGCTGGTCCTGCGTTCGGTCGGGTACCGCGGGGTGCCAGTGCCGGGCGTGCCGTTCGACCCCGTCACCGGGACGATCCCCCACCGCGACAGCCGCGTCCTCGACCACCCCGGCGGGTCCGAGGTCCCCGGCGCCTACGTGGTCGGGTGGATCAAGCGCGGTCCCCGGGGGTTCATCGGGTCCAACAAGACCTGCGCCCGCGAGACGGTCGACGCACTGCTCGCCGACGCCAACGCCGGGCTGCTCGGCCGCTCCGGGGTGCCCGAGGGCACGGGGCTGCCCGATCGCTCAGGACAACCCGATCGTGCGGGGAGCCGGTGGTCGCTCGTCCCTCAGCGTCGGTGACCGGGGCGCCGCACCCTGGGGGCAGGTCGGTGAGGCGCGCGGGCCCGGCTCAGTAGAGGTAGTCCTCGCCGCTCGCCCGGACCGTGATGTCGCTGATGCTGATGCCCCACGGCTGGTCGATCACGTGGACCACCGCGTCTGCCAGGTCGTCGGGCGTGATGAGCCAGTACTTGACCGAATCGGCGTCGGTCAAGTCCGCGGGCAGGTCGCCCGCGGCCAACGCCGCCAGGTTCGATCGGAACGTGTCCGCGCGCTGGCCGACCATTCCGGTGATCGCCTTGTCGTTGACGATCCAGCTCGCGAGGTTGGTGCCGGCGACCCCGGTCGGCTTGACCGTGGTGACCTTGATCCTGCCCTTGGTCTCCATCCGCAGGGAGTCCGAGAGGGTGGTGACGGCGGCCTTGGTCGCGCTGTAGACGCCGGAGCCGGCGATCCCGGCATTGCCGTAGATCGAGGAGATGTTGACGACCTGTCCGCGCCCCTGTTCGATCATCTGGTCGTAGACGGCGGAGATGCCGTTGACGACCCCCTTGATGTTGATGTCGATGGCCTTGAGCCACCTGGGCAGCGCCCGCTCGTGATCGGCGAAGTAGGCCAGCGGCATGACCCCCGCGTTGTTGACCAGGACGTCGATGGCGCCGAACGCCTCCACCGCGGCGGAGGCGGCCGCCCTGACCTGCTCGGTGTCGGTGACGTCGGCGACCCGGGCGAGCGCCGAACCACCGGCGGCCGTGATGCCGTCGACCACGCAGGCGAGTCCCTCGGCGTCGATATCGACGCCGACCACGTGCGCACCGCCCGCGGCGCATTTCTCCGCGATCAGCTTGCCGAACCCACCCCCGGCCCCGGTGATGATGACGACTTTGCCGCTGAGATGTCCGGACACAGATGACCTCCAGAGTGTGTTGCGGCGCGGAGGCGGCCGCATCGTCGCGAGCCTATCGGCCGGGCCTCCCGGCGGGTCCTCCTCCTTCCGACGACCGGGCGGCCGATCACGGGCTCTCCCGAGGCAGGATCGACGGATGTCGCGAGGCGCGGCCCCGTACCCGACCCCGTTGGTCCCGGCGGAGGCGATCGGGCGGATCGCTCTCCACACCGTGCCGGACTTCTCTATTATTGACAGTTGTCAAGTGATGGCGTCGCCGGGCCCGGGTCCGGCACCTCGCCCTCACCGGAGAAGAAGAGGTCCCACGAGATGACGTCATCGGTCGCCACCACGCGCGAGGCGCTGTTCCGCCCCCTGCAGGTCAGGTCCATGCAACTGGCCAACCGCCTGGTCATGTCGCCCATGACGCGGATGGGCTGCCCGGACGCCCTGCCCGACGAGGTGAACCGCGACTACTACGCCTCCCGCGCCGCCGGCGGGACCGCGCTGATCGTCACCGAGGGAATCGGTGTGGACCACCCGACCTCGGTGGACCACGCCTGGATCCCGCGCCTCGACTCACCCGCGTCCGTGGCCGCCTGGCGGCAGGTCACCGACGCGGTCCACTCGGCCGGGGGCCGCATCCTCGCGCAGCTGTGGCACGTCGGCCCGCTCTGGGGCGCCAACGCCCGTTTCGACCGGGCCAATCGGGACCGGCTCATGGAGATGCACCCGATGCGACCGTCCGGACGGTGGGGCACCCCGGGCGTCACCACCTATTCCGAGCGGAGCGTCGCCCGGTGGTCGCCGGAGGTCGCGCCCATGACCGAGGGCGACATCACCGCGGTGATCGACGCGTTCTCCCGTTCCGCCCGGCTGACGATGGAGGCCGGATTCGACGGCGTGACCCTCCACGGCGGTCACGGGTACCTCCTCGACTCGTTCGTCTGGGCCGACACCAACCGGCGGACCGACACCTGGGGCGGCGACCTGGCGTCGCGCAGCCGGTTCCCCGCCGCGGTGGTCGCCGGGGTGCGCGAGGCGATCGGTCCCGACGCCCCGCTGTTCTACCGCTTCTCCCAGCACACCCAGCAGGACTACACCGCCCGCAAGGCCACCACGCCCGAGGAGCTGGGCGTGTACCTGGGAGCCCTCGCCGACGCAGGGGTGGACCTGCTCGACGCCTCCACCAGGCGGTTCAACGACCCGGCATTCCCGGACCTGGAGGGCGACGACGGCGAGGTGTCCCTGGCCGGATGGGCCCGCCGTCTGACCGGGTTGCCGACGGGCGCGGTCGGAGGGGTGGGGATCGGGGCCTCTCTCCGCGAGCAGAAGTCCGGGGCGCCCGCCCACACCGCGGACAACATCGATGCCGTGGCGGGCTGCCTGGAGGCCGGCGAGTTCGACCTCATCTCGGTGGGCCGGCTCCACCTGGCGGATCCGGCGATCGCCACCGTCCTGCGCACCGGGGCCCCGTTGCCTGAGTTCGTCCGCGAGATCCACGAGATGCCGCTGCGCAGCCCCGAGGGCTGAGGCCCTCACGGACGCTGCGGCGCTCAGGACATCGGTGGACCGCCCGGTTCCGCGCCGCCGCCCAGCCGCTCGATCCCGTCGTGCATCAGCTCCACGGCGGTGCGGAAGACGACGCCGGGGTCGATCCCGCGATAGTCGTCCAGGAACGCCGTGGTGAGCGGATAGTCCGCGGCGGGCAGCCCCGCGATCTCCGCCGCGGTGGCCTCGTCCACGGGAGCGACCATCCCGAGGGCCTCCGCCGTGGCCAGTCCGAGGACGGTCGCGTACCAGCCCACCGTCACCGTCACCACCTGCGGACGCGGAACCCCGGCGCCCAGCATCGCCGCGTGGACCACCTCCGTCGTGGCGTAGTCGGCCGACCCGGTGTGGGTGAACTGCTGGAGCAGCGGGAACGTCCGGGGATAGGCCCCGGCCAGAGCGCGGTACTGCTCCGCCAGGTGGCGCAGTGTCGCCCGCCAGGGCGCCCCGGGCGGGGCGGGCCGCACCTGACCGTCGAGCCACGACGCCATGGCCCGGGTAAGTCCCTGCTTGGACCCGAAGTGATAGGCCACCGACATCGCGTCACACCCCGCCGCGCGAGCCACACCGCGCATGCTGAACGACTCCTGCCCGCCCTCCTCCAGCACGCCGACCGCCGCCTCGACTATCCGGGCGGGGGACAACCCCCTGGGCCCACGTCCGGCGTCGCGCTCGACCATCAGTCCCCCCACTTTCGGGCCGACGGGCCCGACACGATTTTTCTACATTGTAGAATAAGCAGAGATCGAGGGAGGAAGTCATGGTGGAAGTCAGACCGGCGGCGGCCTCCGATGCGCAGACCATCGGGGAGATGCTCGGGCAGGCGTTCGGCGCCGATCCGGCGTGGGCACAGTTCTTCCCCGACGAGGCCTCACGGCCAGCGCGCCTGACCGCGCACTACCGGCGCCAGGTGAGTCGACACCCGGACCGGGTCGACGTGGCCGTGGAGAACGGGCAGACGTTGGGGGCGTTGCTCTGGGAGCCTCCCCACCGCGAGGCGGGACGATGGTCGCGGTGGGGAAAGAGGGGCGCGGCGATTTTCCGGCTGCTGATCTCGCCCACCGCGCGCCGTGGAGCGGCCCACACCCGCGCTGTCGACGCACATCGGCCGTCGGAACCGCACTGGTACTTCCACGACATCGCCACCGGGCCCCGGGCCCGCGGGAAGGGGATCGGGTCGGCCCTCCTGCGCCACCGCCTGGACATCATCGACCAGGGTGGGCCGGAGCCGGTGTTCCTCGAGGCGACCACCCCGGGGAGCCGCCGGCTGTACGAACGCTTCGGCTTCCTCCCCGTGGGCACGGTGCCCACGGGGTCCGGCCAGGAATCCACCGCGATGATCCGACCCGCAGGAGCCCAAAAATGAGTGACCCCCGCCTCGCCTCACCGGACGATCTCGCCCCCGCAGCCGAGACCCTGGCCCAGGCGTTCGCCGACTACCCCTGGACCCGACACGTCATCCCGGAGGAGGGATACGCCGAGCGCCTGCTCACACTGCAGCAGCTCTATCTCGAGCACGCCCACCGGCACGGGATCGTCGCGGTCACCGAGGACCGGTATGGCGTGATCGCGCTCCTGCCCCCGGACGCGCCGGACCCCGACGACGCGGCCGTCGATCAGATCGTGGCCCTGCACGGTGATCGCATCGGGAGGCTGGGCGACGGATCGCCGCCGCACGACGGGTGGAGCCTGGAGACCGTCGGCGTACGCCCCGCCGCGCAGGACAGACGGCTCGGTAGCGCCCTGATCGTCTTCGCGCTCGCCGAGGCGGCACGTCGAGGCGCCCGTGCCGTACGGCTGGAGACCTCGGACGAGCGGAACGTGCGGCTGTACGAACGGCACGGGTTCCACGTGACCGGACGCCGCGACCACCCGGACGGGCCACCCGTCTGGGACATGGAGGTCGACGACATGAAGGTCGACGACATGGACGCCCACACCCGCACCACCTGACCGCTCGCCACGGCGGCCGGGGAGGTCGGCGGGGTGAGGGAGCGGTGACGTAGGTTCTACGTCGTGAACGGCTACTGCGACCCGATGGCGCAGTGGCGCGCGGTGGCGGTGGTGCTCGCGTCCGTGCTCACCGCCACGGTCGCGCACACGGCCGCCGGGGGCTCGGCGCCCGGCCCG
>NZ_JAALEA010000125.1 GCF_014145145.1 Dietzia cercidiphylli | reverse complement strand
CGGCACGCGCCGCAGCCGTGGTGTGACGGTCGACGAAGCGCGTCGGGTCCTGCCCCCCGAGCGCGGCCAGAGCGGCACGGGCGGCCCGGAGTGCCGCCTCCACGTCGTCCTCGCAGCCGACGAGCGGGGACACGCCGGCGTCGAGCAGTCGGTCCTGCAGATCCCGGAGGTCGTGCCGGCGCAGGGTCGCGTAGTCGACGAGGTTCAGGGCGCCCCCACGGTGGGTCGGGTCCACCCGCTCCATGTCCCGTGCCCGTCCGGCACGGCCGGGGCCGAGGTCTCCCAGGAGGGAATCGAGTTCGCGGGTCAGGTCGGAGTACACCCGCCCAGTCTCGCCGTCGGAGGCCCGTCGGGACGCCCGGGAACCGAGGTGGAACGGCGAATTCACCTGCCGGACACCCCGTGGGGGTGACGGACCGGCTCTGAGACTGTAGGGTTCTGCTCAGTAGTTGAAAACGTACGTTGTATTTCTGTAGATCCACCGTTCTTGCGAGAGAACGATGCGGCACCGCAGGGAAACACACAGCACGCTCTCTGCTGCATCATCTGGTACTCCGACAAGCGGAGTACCGACTCTCGAAAGGACGCCAATATGGCTACCGGCACCGTGAAGTGGTTCAACGCCGACAAGGGCTTCGGCTTCATCGCCCCCGACGACGGCTCCGCCGACGTCTTCGCGCACTTCTCCGCCATCCAGGGCTCGGGCTACCGCTCGCTCGAGGAGAACCAGCAGGTCTCCTTCGACGTCGCGCAGGGCGCCAAGGGCCTGCAGGCGGAGAACATCACCCCGATGTGATCTGACGTCAGAGAGATCTGACGCCGCATCGACGTGAAGGGCCCGGCCCGGGAGAGATCCCGGCCGGGCCCTTCCGCATGTCCCGAGCACACACCCGCTGACGGGACCGCCTCCCCACCACAGGGTGTGTCTGCCATCCGCCCCTGCTCCCCGTCATCCGCGCGCGCGGATGCCATCCGCCCCTGGCCATGAACAGCGGCCCGCCCCACGGCTCACGCCGGAGTTCATGCCCGGGAGCGGATCGCGCCGAGGCGATCATCCGCGGGAGCGCCTGCCGCCGCCGAGGGGGCGAGCGGGGACGGCAGGGGCAGGCGCGGGGCGGAAAGGGCCGAGAAGGCCGGCCCCGGGACCTCAGATGGGGCAGGCCACGCCGCTACGGACGTGGCAGTCGTAACCGCCGGGGTTCTTGACCAGGTACTGCTGGTGATAGTCCTCGGCGTAGGCGAACTCGCCGGACCGGATCTCTCCGAGCATCCCGAACTCGGTGGTCAGGGGCCCGCGGCCGGCCGCGTCCAGTTCCTTCTCATAGGCGGCCCCCAGTCGACGGGCCGTCTCCAGTTGCGCGGTCGTGGTGGCGAACACCGCGGACCTGTACTGCGTCCCCATGTCGTTGCCCTGCCTCATGCCCTGGGTCGGGTCGTGCCACTCGAAGAACGTGGCGAGCAGTCGCTCGACCGGCAACACCTCGGGGTCGAACACCACCAGGACGGCCTCGGTGTGGCCCGTCGCCCCCGTACACGTCTCCTCGTAGGTGGGATTGGGTGTCCATCCGCCCGCGTAGCCGACGGCCGTGGTCCACACCCCCTCGAGCTGCCAGAGGATCTTCTCCGCACCCCAGAAGCAGCCCATCCCCAGCACCATGGTCTCGTACCCCTCGGGGAACGGCGGCACCATCGGGTTGCCGGTGACGATGTTGGTCGGCGCCACGGCGACCGGTTCGGATCTGCCCGGCAGAGCCGAGTCGGCGTCGATCACCTCGGTCGCCGTGCGCATCGTCGATTGTCTGATCGCGTCCTGTAGCCAGCCCATGGGGCCAGGGTAACCCCGCGGCGGCCGCGTGATCCGGACGTGATGTGACGAACACCATACTTCGCGATAGGGTGGGCCGCAGATCGACCAGTGGGGAGCTCGACGTGACCGCTTCAAAGCCCGCCGCACAGCAGCTGCACGACATTCTCGACCGCGGCTCGTCCCAGCCCTTCGAGGGGTCGGGGTGCAGTGAGCACGTCAGTCACCGGAACCTCGCCGTCAGCGTCCTCACCGCCGCCCTGCTGCTCCTCGCACTCATCGCGATCCTCGCCGTCTGATCGGCGGCCACCCCGTCACGCCAAGCCCTCGCGAGCGACCCTGACCAGTAGCGGAGCCCATGGCGCGCAACGGTCTTCCGGGAGTTGCGCGACGCCCCGGACCTCGGCGGACGTCAGCCAGCGGGCCTCGGCGATCTCCGCCCGGGGCTCCATGTCCTGTTCCGTCTCCGCGGCGAACACCTCGGAGACCAGCCTGAACCCGGGCTCGTTCGCCGTCGCGGTGTCGAACCGCCCGAGCGGGGTCAGGAGTTCCGGGGCGATCGTCAACCCCAGTTCCTCCCCGAGCTCGCGGACCGCGCAGGCCAGCGGGGACTCCCCCGGCTCCCACTTGCCTCCGGGGAGCATGAAGCGGTCCGTGCCCGTCTTGCGCACGGTCACCACGGCCCCGTCCGGCCGGGTCAGGACCACCGCGGAGACGGAGATGACGCGGACAGGGGTCGAACCGGAATGATCCACGCCTCCGATCATGGCAGGTCGGGCGGGTACCCACGGAGCCGCTGCGCCGGTGGCCGACACCGCCGGTGTGCGATCACTATGGTGGGAACCGGACGTCGTGACGGGCGCCATGGGCAGGTCCCACGCGCAGCCCGTCACCCAACTGAGAGGACTCACCACTATGGCCGAGTACGTTCTTCCCGACCTCGCCTACGACTACGGCGCGCTGGAGCCGCACATCTCCGCCGAGATCATGGAGCTCCACCACTCCAAGCACCACGCCACCTACGTCAAGGGCGCCAACGACGCGCTCGAGCAGCTCGCCGCCGCGCGCGAGGACGGCACCATCTCCACCAAGGCTCCGCTGCTCAGCAAGAACCTGGCCTTCCACCTCGGTGGCCACACCAACCACTCGGTGTTCTGGCAGAACATGTCGCCCGACGGGGGCGACAAGCCGGAGGGCGAGCTGGCCTCCGCGATCGACGCCGAGTTCGGTTCGTTCGACAAGTTCCAGGCCCACTTCAACGCCGCCGCCACCACCCTGCAGGGGTCCGGCTGGGCGGTCCTGGGCTGGGACCACATCGGACAGCGCCTGATCATCCAGCAGCTGACCGACCAGCAGGGCAACATCTCGATCAACATGACCCCGCTGCTCATGCTGGACATGTGGGAGCACGCCTTCTACCTCCAGTACAAGAACGTCAAGCCGGACTACGTCAAGGCCTGGTGGAACGTCGTGAACTGGGCGGACGTCGCCGAGCGCTACGCCGCCGCCAAGAGCTGACCACCCCCATACGACGAACGGGCCCCCGTGCAGCCGCGCGGGGGCCCGTCCTCGTTCACAGGGGTACCCGTCCTCGTCGCCCGGGTACCCGTCCTCGTCCACCCGGGGCCCTCCCCGGTCAAGCGTCCAGTTGGGTACTCTGACGTCCCATGAGGTGACCAAGGTCACCAGCCGCCCGAGCACCCTGGGAGCCCGATGCCGATGTCTCACCACGTCACCGACCGCCACGGAGCCGGTCATCGCGGCATCCGGCGCCGCACCGTCCTCGGTGGGGCCGCCGCCCTCGGCAGTGTGGTCGCACTGCACTCCGTCCTGCCCGCGGTCGCGCCCGCGCAGGCCACCCGGATGTACGTGGGGCGGGGCATCGGCGACATGACCGGGGAATCCCTCGGGGCCGGGATGAACGGGTATGCCGACACCGAGCAGCACTCCGTGGGTCTGCATCTGCGGCAGCGGGCCCGGGCGTTCGTCTTCGCCGACTCGCCGTCGTCACCCAGGTTCGTCCACGTGACCGCCGAGATCGGGCTGATCTTCCAGTCCATCCAACAGGAGGTCCTGCGACGCCTGTCCGCGGAGTTCGGCGACACCTATCACGAGGGGAACGTGGTCATCACGGCCACGCACACCCACGCCGCACCCGGCGGGACGTCCGGTCACCCGATGGTCGACCTGTCGATGCTCGGGTTCCGGCCCGTCACCTTCGACGCCAACTGCGCCGGGATCGTCGACGCCGTCAGAATGGCGCACCACGACCTCGCCCCGTCGAGCGTCGGGGTCACCACGGGCCACCTGTACGACGCGGGGGTCAACCGCTCCCGCGGCTCGTTCGACCGGGACACCGCCGACGAACGCGCGCACTTCCCCACCGGCATCGACCCCCGGTCACAGTCCCTGCAGATCACCAGGGGTGAACGGCTCGTCGGGGTGATCAACTGGTTCGCCTCGCACGCCACGTCCATGACCGCCGCCAACGCACTGTCCTCCTCGGACAACAAGGGGTACGCCGCCTGGTACTGGGAGCGCGAGGCCGCGGGCCAGGACTACCTGGCCGGCGGGACCCCGGCACTGGTGACCGCCTTCGCTCAGACCAACCCCGGTGACGTCAGCCCCAACCTCGACCTCGAACCCGGGCGGGGGCCGACGCCGGACGAGTGGCTCAACACCCGTATCAACGGCGAGCGGCAGTTCGCCGCCGCGCGCGACCAGGTGGGCCGGAACGTCCGCCCGCTCGGTGGCGGGATCGACGTCCGCCACCGCTGGGTCGACATGTCGGCGGTCGACGTGCGGCCGGAGTTCACCGGCGACGGCCGCACGCACCGGACCGCGGTGGCG
>NZ_JAALEA010000124.1 GCF_014145145.1 Dietzia cercidiphylli | reverse complement strand
GGCGGGGGCCACCCGCGCCGAGGTCCAGGGTGTCCTGCGGGCGTGGTCCCAGGACGCCGCCCGGCTCACCTCCGGCCGCGGCGGCCTGGCCGACCTCGAACCCGAACTCGCCCGGGACCCGGCGCGGCTGACGGTCACCATCGGGTTGGGTCCGGGGCTGTTCGACGCGGTGCGCATGCCGGAGAAGCGGCCGTCGTGGTTGCGGCAGTTGCCGGCGTTCCCGCAGATCGACCAGCTCGAGGACCGGTGGTCGGGAGGCGATCTGCTGCTCCAGATCTGCGCCGACGACCCGCTCGTCGTCTCGCACGCCGCCCGGATCCTCGCGTCCGGTGTGCGAGGCGTGGCCGAGCAGAAGTGGGCGCAGCGGGGGTTCCGCAAGGCCGTGGGCACCGACCCGACCGGTCGCACGCAGCGGAACCTGTTCGGTCAGATCGACGGAACCGTGAACCCCGGGCCCGACGACGTGGACTTCGACCGGGTCCTGTTCTCCGACGGCAGGTCCGCCGACGGGCAGACCCAGCGGTGGATGCGGGGCGGGTCCTCGCTGGTGCTGCGCCGCATCCGCATGACCATGGACACGTGGGAGGAGATCGACCGCACCTCCCGCGAGCTGAGCATGGGCCGGCGGATCGAGTCCGGTGCGCCGCTGACCGGGGTCCACGAGCACGATCCGGCCGACTTCGAGGCCGTCGACGAGGTCGGTCTGCCGGTGATCCCGCCGGAGTCGCACATGGCCCGGGCCCGGCAGCGCGATCGCGGTGAGGCCATGCTCCGGCGGCCGTACACCTACGACGACCCGCCGGAGCCGGGCCGGATCAGCAACAGCGGCCTGATCTTCACCGCCTACCAGGCCGATCCGGTGCGCACCTACATCCCGGTCCAGCGGCGGCTCGCCGAGCAGGACGCGCTCAACACGTGGACCGTCCCGATCGGGTCGGCGGTGTTCGCGCTCCCGCCGGGTGCGCCGGAGGGTGGGTACGTCGGACAGGGGTTGTTCGAGGGATGAGCTGACACGCAGCCGCCCCCGGCGATGAGCCCCCGCGCGAGCATCGGCTCACGCTGGTGTTCGTCGCCGGGGGCGGCGGTAGTCGGGAGCGGTGGGGTCGGCGGGGTCAGATCGCCGCGGCGATGGCGTCGGCCATGGCCTGCTGGCCGAGGGCGGTGGGGTGGAACGCGGCCGCGTTGGTCGGTGCGCCCCCGAGGAAGTCGGTCCAGCGCTGGTCGGCCGGGGCGCAGGCGCTGCGGTCGACCTCGTCGGTCGGCAGGACCGAGATGTGGCCGTTGCGCTGGGCGGCGTCGTCGACGGCGTCGTTGATCGACTCCGCCACCTCACGGGCCCACTGGAGGTTGTCCTCGGTGAGAGCATCGGTGAACGCGCAACCGTCCTCGTCCGACTCGGGCATCAACGGCATGTACTGCGTGGCGACGACGGTCGCGCCCGGTGCGGCCTCGCCGATAGCCGCATAGACCTCGTCGATCTCCCCGCCGTCGCCGAAGACCTCGGCCATGTCCGAGGCGACGGTCCCGCCGAGCTCGGTGCGGCAGTCGCGTGGCGCGCGGGGATCGGTGGGGAGAGCACCCTGCGTGATGCAGCCGACGATCGTGCCGAAGCCGACGTCGTTGCCGCCGATCGACAGCGTGACCAGGTCGGTGGTCGAGTTCAGGGCGTCGAACTGCGGCGGGACGCCCGTGGACTGCGAACCGTTGAGGTCGGGGATCTGGGCCCCACCGCACGTGGCGTCGGTGAGGTCGCCGACCGCCGGGTTGGGGTCGAGGAGATTCGGGTAGTTCGCGAGACTCCGACCGCATGCCGCGGGCCCGCCCGCCGACTCGCGGCTGTCGCCTAGCGCCGCATACGAATCGCCCAGGGCCACGTAGTCCGCGTAGGCGGGCTGGGCCAGGGAACCGAGCGAGCCGCTCGCGGGGAGGGGCGTCCCGGCCGTGGATCCGAGGGCGCCGACGGCGATCGTGCCGTCCGTCTGCGTGGTCGACTGTGCGGCCGCGACGGGCGCGGCAGCGAGCGCGAGGGAGGCCGCCAGCGCGAGGGTCGTGGTGAGGGTGCGTGCGCCGGCGGAGCGGCGGGGTAGGGGAGTGAACATGACCGCAGTCTGCTATCCCGGGTGCCCCACCGTTGGTAGTTGTGGCAACTAAGCAAATTCTATTCCTGTGGGCCGGCGTCGGCGCTACCCCGACAGCGCGGACAGCACCCGACCGGCCACGTGGGCGTGCCCGGCGGACGTGGGATGAACGGGCACCGAGGAGGTCTGCAGGCCGGTGAAGTCGACCCACCGGGTCTCCGGGGGCGTGCACATCGAGTGTCCGGGCTCGTCGGGGATCACGACGGTCGCCCCGTTGCGCTGAGCCGCGTCGCGGACCACCCGGTTGATGCTCTCCTGGAATCCGCGGACCTTGTCCCGTTCGGCCTCGGGGATCGCGATGAACGGTGCGCAGTCGGGCGAGGCGAGCAGGGTGCGGTCGTCCGGGATCGCGGAGAGGTATCCGACGGTCACCACGCGGGCGTCGGGGGAGCGCCGGGCGATCTCGGCGTACACCGAGTCCATACGCCCGTCGAGCTCCTCGAGAGCCCGCGCGGCCTGGCGGTCGATCACGTCGGAGCACCCGGTGGTGGCATCGAAGCCCTCGGCGAGTCGCGAGGTCACCGAGTCCACCATCGGCAGGAACTCCGGGGCGGTGTTGGGCCGGACGGCGCAGGCCACGATCACCGCGGCGAACCCCACGTCATTGCCGCCGATGGTCATGGTGACGAGGTCGGTCCGCGCATCCAGGGCATCGAGCTGGGGCGGCGCCCCGTTGCGCGCCGGCTCGAGGAAGTCGTCGGCGGTGGCTCCCCCGCAGCTGGCGTTGATGAACGTCCCCACACCGAGCTCGCGGGCCACGACCGTGGGATAGGCGTCGTCGGTCCGCACACACGCGACGGGCCCGGCGCCCCAGGATCCCGGTGCCACCCGGCCGACGGCGGCGTACGAATCGCCCAGCGCCACGTAGCGCGCCGGACCGGTTCCGGTGCCGGCGTAGACGGACGGGCCGAGACCCTCGCCACTGATCTGACCTGCGATGTTCTGCCCCAGCGTCTGCGTGGAGCCGCCCGCCTGCTCGATCGTGGAGCCGGTCGACGGGGGAGCGGCGGGGATCGCCGGGGTCGATCCGGCCACGACAGGGGCGACGAGGGAGCTCAACAGGACTGTTGCGGCGGCCGCCACGGCGCCGGTGGTCGCCGGGCCCGCGCCGCGACGGAGACGTGAGGTGTGCATGAGATCACTCTCTCATGAACGCTCGTCCATCAGGCAGGTCCGCGGCCCCGGTTCTGGTGAACCGGGGCCGCGGGACGCACCGGACCTGAGGCCGAGGAGCCGTCAGTCGACGGGCGGTGCGGCGGGCAGGCGCACGACCTGGCCGGCGTAGGACAGTCCCGCGCCGAAGCCGATGCACAGGGCGACCTGACCCGGCTGGGCCTCGCCGTCGCGCAGCATGGCCTCCATGGCCAGCGGGATCGAGGCCGCCGAGGTGTTGCCGGTCTGCTCGATGTCGTTGGCGATAGCCACCGAGTCGGGGAGTCCGAGGTGCTTGGCCATGGCCGAGTTGATGCGCCCGTTGGCCTGGTGGGGGATGAACGCCTGGATCTGCTCGGCGGTCACGCCCGCGGTCTCCAGCGTCTGCGCGCACACCTTGGACACCTGCACGGCGGCCCAGCGGAACACCTTGGAGCCGTCCATGACCAGGTAGGGCTGGAGCACGGCCTCCTCGCGCGCGGCGGCCGCGGAGGCATCGACCTCGTCCACGTACTGCTTGAAGTCCTTGGTCTGGCGGATGGCGTCGCCCTTCTCGCCGTCGGACCCCCACACCACCGGGCTGACGTCGTTGGTCTCCGACGGGCCCACCACCACGGCGCCCGCGCCGTCGCCGAAGATGAAGGCGGTGTTGCGGTCGGAGAAGTCGATGCCGTCAGTCATCTTCTCCACGCCCACCACCACGACGTACCGGGCGCCGCCGCCGCGGATCATGGTGGTGGCCACGGCCAGGCCGTAGCCGAACCCCGCGCAGCCGGCGGTCAGGTCGAACGCGGCGATGCCGTTGCGGCCGAGATCGGTGGCCACCTGCGGAGCCGCGTGCGGCACCTGCGTCCAGTTGGTGGAGGTGCACACGATCACCGCGTCGATGAGCTCCGGATCGATGCCGGCGGAGGCCACGGCCTTCTTGGCGGCCTCGCTCGACATGGAGACGATCGTCTCGTCCGGCTCCGCCACGCGGCGGTTGAGGATCCCAGAGCGCTCGTAGATCCACTCGGAGCTCGAGTCAATCGTCTCGCAGATCTCCTCGTTGCTCACCACGCGACGTGGACGGTAGGCGCCGATGCCCAGGAGGGTCGTGCCGGGCGCGCCCTCGCTGGTCGCGATGGTCACGGTGTCGTTGGAATCCGCCATTGCAGATGGTGCTCCTCGTCGGTGTGCTGTTCGTGCGGTTCGTGGTCGGCGCACGGCTGGTGCTCCCCGACACAGTACTGCTGTCTCGGTGGACATCGTCGCACCAGACGTCGATGTTTCGTCGACGATCGGGCGCCACCCTCGGGTCAGTCCGTGACCAGGCCCTCGAGCCATCCGCGCCAGCGCTCGGAGTCCCAGGTGGGCTCCACGCCGTCGACCGCGGCGGCACCGAGCGGTGCGCCCGACCCGCCCGGGACGTCCACGTACTCGTACGCGCGGACGGCGACGGCGGCGCTGCTCGTCGCGTCCTCGGGCGTGTCCCCGGCGGGGAAGACGTAGAGCTCGATCACACCGTCGACGGGCGCGGAGAGGACGATCAACGCGGAGGCCTCCGACTCCGTCGCGACGATGCCCCCGACCTCACCGGACCGGGCGACCTCTGCGGACCGGGTGGCTTCTCCGTTCCCGTGCGCACCGCCGACCCCGGCCGCGGGGGCCACGAGTCGTCCGAGCACCCGCGACCACAGGTCGGGCACCGAAGACCGCACGGGGTCGGTGGCCGCGTGGACGGTCACCACCCCGTCGGCGGGTCGGTGGGTGAGCCGGTGCGCGAGCACGGTGAGGGACTGGGCCCAGCCGCTCACGCTGCCGTCGACCGACTCCTCCGCGAGTTGCCCGCCGGAGGCGAACCCGGACCGCAGGGTCAGCACCGTGCCGCCCTCGCCGTCGTCGGCGACCTCACAGGAGGTCGTCCACGGGGGCACCGGGATCCCCTCCCCCATCCAGTCACGTTCCTCGAAGGTGAACTCCCCCGGCGCGGTGCCGGCGGGGGGCGAGAAGACCGTGATCTCGCCGACGGTGGCGGTGAGCATCGCCTCGGCGGCGGCCTCCGGACCGGTCGTGGGATCCGGGGCGCCGGGGTCGGCGAACTGCACGATCCGGCCTCCCACCTGCGGCTCCAGAGCGCACGGCACGAACCACGAGGAGATTCCCTCGCCGGTCGAGACCGCGTCCCACACCACGCCCGGCGCCACCGGGAGCGGCACGCTGCACACCACGTGGCGGCCGTCGTCCGTGGCCTCGATCCCTGCCGTCACCCCGTACATGTCGTGCTCCCGCCCGCCCGTCCGACCGTTACCGTCGTCAACGCTACCGGCGTGGGTGCACGACGTAGTCTGACGGTCGTGATCGCGACGAGGGAGGTGGTGGACCCGGGCGGACGCGGGACCGCTCTGCGGGGCCCGGTGGTCGCCACCGCCCTGCTCTTCGCCGCGAACGGGGCGATCTTCGGCGCCATCGTCCCCCGTCTCCCGGACCTCA
>NZ_JAALEA010000123.1 GCF_014145145.1 Dietzia cercidiphylli | reverse complement strand
GGCGGGCCGCCGCCGGGCCGCGGTGGCGAGGCGCCCCCGTCCCCGTAGGCTCGTCCCCCATGACCAGCAGTCGACCCGACCCGGTGCGGTACCCGGTGACCGATCCCGTGGCGGCGGGGCGGCCCGCTCCCGAGGTGGTGCGGACCGCCTCGTCCCCCGTGACTTCCGGCCTCGCGCGCGTCATGGACGACCTGGTGCGGATACCGGGCACCAGGTACCGCATGGGGCTGGACCCGGTGATCGGTCTGGTGCCCGTCGTGGGGGACGCGCTGGGGACCGTGGTCGCGGCCGCGGTGTTGGCCGAGGCGATCCGCAACCGGGTCCCCGTCCACATCCTGTTCCGGATGGGCTGGAACTACCTCGTCGACGCGGTGCTCGGCGTGATCCCCTTCGTGGGCGACGTGGCGGACGCCGCGCACAAGGCCACGTCCAAGAACCTGCGCCTGGTGGACCGGACCATCGCCGAGGGCAGGCGCGTGGACACCGACGCCCGCGGCTACCTGCTCCGCGCGGTCGGCGCGGTGGGTCTGATGCTGCTGGTGTTGATCGGCATGGCCGGGCTCGCGCTGTGGGGCCTGCTCAGGGTGATCGGGCTGCTCTGACCCCGGCCGGCAGGCCCCCGACCCCCCGGCCGGCAGCCCCCGGCCCACAGGTCCCCGACCCGCAGCCCCCGGCCTACACGGAGGTCACGGGCAGGAGGCGCCGCACCACGTCGTCCAGCGTGAGGACCCCCCTCACCTCGGAGACGTGGGTGCCGGGGTGGCCGCCGGATTGTTCGACGACGACGAGGTGTGCCCGCGCCTCACGCATCCGGCGGAACGCCTCGGCCACCGAGAGGTCGTGCTCGAGGGACAGGCTCGGCCGCATGAGCTCCCTCGCCGTGGCCGCCGCCTGGATGTTGATCGCGTCCCGCGCGTGCACCACGCCCACCGCGGTGTCGCTGTCCATCACCAGCAGGCGCAGGTGACCGGTGCGGCGGGCCGTCTCGCGGATCTCCTCGGGCGAGGCGTCCACGTCGACCGAGGACATCTCCTCCGGGGCGGCGGGGGTGTCCACGCCGCGCTCGCCCAGCAGGTCACCGACGGTGAGCTCCTGCAGCTCCAGTGCGTTGAGCAGCTGCCGGTGGTGGGTGTCGTCGAGCGTGCCGGCCTCACCGGAGTGGCGCACGAGCTCCCGCAGGGAGTCGGCGTCCTGCCCGGAGGCCACCTCGTCGCGGGTCTCCACCCCGATCCGGTGGAGGATCCGGTTGGCGAGGGTGTTGAGCATCACCAGCAGCGGGCGGGTGATCCAGAGGAAGCCCCGCATCGGTATCGCCAACAGCGTGGCCGAGTACTCGGGGTGCGTGATGGACCACGACTTGGGAGCCATCTCGCCCACCACGAGGTGCAGGAACGTGACGATGAGCAGGGCGATGACGAACGCGATGACGTCGGCCGTCCAGTAGGGCAGGCCCCAGCCGGCGAACACCGGGGTGAGCCAGTGGTGGACAGCGGGCTTGGTGATGGAGCCGAGCGCCAGTGCGCACAGCGTGATCCCGAGTTGGGATCCCGCCAGCAGGAGCGTGAGCTCGGAGGCGTTGCGCAGGGCGGCCCGGGCGGAGGCGCTCGACGCCGCCGCGTCCTCGAGGCGGTGGCGACGCGCGGAGATCAGCGAGAACTCGACGGCGACGAAGAACGCGGACGCCGCGATGAGGACGATCGTGGCGAGCACCACGACGAGCGGGTTGCTCATGAGGCCCGATCCGGCCTCGGCGGCGAGCAGGGTGGTGGTGGGGTTCATCGCGCGGCCTCCTCGACCACGACGTGCAGTTCGGCCGGCACGCGTCGTTCGATCCGGCGCACCTCGGTCCGGAGGACCCGGTCCGCGGAGAACTCCTCCAACACGTCCGTGTCGGGAAGGGGGATGTCGACACGGTCGCCCAGCTCGGGCAGGTCACCGGTCGTCTCGACCACCAGCCCGCCGAGCGTCTCGGCGTCCACCTCGGGCAGGGTGATCTCGAGCAGGCGTTCCACCTCGTCGAGATGGGTGTCGCCGGACAGGAGCCAGCCCAGACCCTCGCTGACCGGGGTCCCGGCGGCGAGCTGGGGATCGTGCTCGTCCGCGATCTCGCCGACGATCTCCTCTGCCATGTCCTCCATCGTCACGACGCCGGCGAAGCCGCCGTACTCGTCCACCACCACGGCCATCTCCGACTTCTCGGCGCTCAGGCGGGCGGCCACCTCCGGCAGGGGCAGGGAGGTGGGCACGATGATCGGCGCGCGCATCAGGGCGGACACCGCGGTGAGATCGGCCTGGTCGTCGTCGCACACCGAGAGCAGATCGTGGAGGTCCACGATGCCGATCACGTCGTCGGAGTCGTCGCCGACGACCGGGTAGCGGGTGTGGCCGGTGGCCATCTTGGACAGGACCTCGTTGACCGTGTCCTCCGCGCGGACCACATCGGTGCGGCTCCGCGGGATCATGGCGTGCTCGGCGGGTTGTCCGGGGAAGTCGAGCATCCTGTCCAACAGGTCGCTGAGCTCCTCGGACAACTCGCCGGTCTCTTCGGACTCGGCGACGATGTGCTCCAGGTCGCGGGCGGTGGCGGAGTGCTCCTTGTCATGCACCGGCTCGATACCGACGGCCTTGAGCAGCGCCTCGGACGCCTTGTCGAACAGACCGATGAGCCAGCCGAACAGAGCGAGGTAGATCGTGGTGGACCGGGCCAGCCAGCGTGCGACCGGCTCCGGCTTGGCGATGGCCAGGTTCTTGGGCACCAACTCGCCGAAGATCATCTGCACGACCGTCGAGAAGAGCAGTGCCAGCACCGTGCCGACCACCACGCCGACTCCCTGCGGCACGGACGCCAGGCCGAGGAGTTCGCCGATCGAGCGGCCGATGAGCGGTTCGGCCACGTAACCGACGACCAGGGTGGTGACGGTGATACCGAGCTGGGCGCCCGAGAGCATGAAGGATGTTCGTCTGGTCACGCCGAGGACGCGTGCCGCCGCCGGGTCGCCCTTCTCCGCCGCGGCCCCCATCCGGGAGCGGTCGACGGCCATGAACGCGAACTCCTGGGCCACGAAGTAGCCCGTGAGCGCGGTGATCGCCAGGACCACCACGACTCCGACGAGTAGTGAGAGCGCGATGCTCATCCGGTGTTCCCCCTTCCGAGAAGGGGGCTGATAGATCGGGCCGGTGTATCGGCTCGGCTCACTGGAGGTGCTCCTGCGCTTTCGTCGGGGTCGCCCACGGGCCGGTGCCCGGGGTGACTACCGATTGTCCCGCCCATCGCCGGAAATGTCGACTCCGTTCCGGCGTGTGGCGTCGCCGGGCGTGTCAGTGGCCGGCGGAGCGTATCGCCCGGGAGACGGCGTCCAGCGCCATCAGGCGGACCGTGTCGACGTCGGCGGCCACCTCGCCGGTGGCCACGGCGACGAAACCGTCACCGTCGTACCGGGTGTGCGGCGGTGTCAGCGCCCGGGAGAGCCCGTCGTGGGCGCCCTGTGCGACGACGAAGCACGCGGTCTTGTCCAACCTCGCGTTGGTCATCACCACTCCGATGGTGGTGTGGACCCGATCGGAGGTGTAGTCGAACGGCGGGACCAGGTTCGCGACACTGTCGAGGTCGACCTCGGTGCCGCCCGGGTCGACGTCCCCGTAGGCGTTCACCGCGCACAGCGCCCCCACGACCAGGTCGCCCAGTGTGCTCTCCGCGTACCGGATCCCGCCCGCACGGAGGTTCTCCACCCCGCGCCACTGCGACGTGAACGCCCCGGTCCCCGCACCGAGCTGCCCCACCTCGAACCGCGGCCCGCTCGCCGCGACCGCGGCGGAGTAGCCGTCCTCCGCCGTCGGCCGGACCTTCGGGTCGCCGACCCCGAGGTCGAACAGCGCCAGGGTCGGCACGATCGGGACGCGTCCACCGGGAGTGGGCACACCCCGCCCGGCCTCCTCGAGGAACCGCATCACCCCCTCGGCGGCGGCCAGGCCGAACGCCGATCCGCCGGTGAGGAGGACCGCGTCGATCGAGGTCACGGCCTTGTCGGGGGCGAGTGCGTCGAGGTCGCGGGTCGCCGGGGCGCCACCGCGCACCTCTCGTGAGGCCACCGCCCCCTCGGGGAGGAGCACCACCGTGCACCCCGTCATCGCCGACGGGTCCGTCCAGTGGCCGATCGAGACTCCGGGCAGGCGGGTCCGGGGTGTGCGGGGCTCCATCGGGCAAAATTAGCGTGCCGACCATCCGACCGGCAACGGTGTCGACCGGCCCCTCAGTCGGCGGAACCCTTCTGCCAGGTGCTCCACGGGACAGCCCAGTCGCCGTTCTGCCAGATCCCCTGCTCCGGGCCGCCGGTGTTGCGGACCTCGACGATGTCCCCGGCGACCGCCTGGTCGAAGTACCAGGACGCGTCGTCCGGGGAGAGGTTGAGGCATCCGTGCGAGACGTTGGTGTTGCCCTGGGCCCACATCGACGAGGCGAGGGCGTGGAAGTAGATGCCCTCGTTGGTGAGACGGACCCCGTGGTCGACGGTCACTTTGTAGCCGACGTCCAGCGGCAGACCGTAGGTCGACGAGTCCATGAGCACCGAGCTGGCCTTGTCGAGGACCGTGTAGACGCCCCGCTGGGTCCAGAAGTGCATGCTCACACCGTTGTAGGTCGCCCACCCGCCCTTGCCCATCGACGTGGGCATGGTCTTGACCAGCTCCTGGTTGTGGAACACCGAGACCGTCTTGGTGACGTCGTCGGCGATGGCCACCCGTCGGTCACCGATGGTGAAGTCGACCTCCGCGCCCTCTCCGCCCCACTGGCCGCCGCCGAGGTTCCGGCCCTCGGTGTCCAGGTCCACGTGGACCCGGGTGCCGGTGGCGTAGTAGTCCCTCGGGCGCCAGTGCGCGGTGGTGTCGTCGAGCCAGAACCAGTTGCCCTCGACCGCGGGCTCGGTGGTGACCGTCATGTGCTTCTCCACGGTGGCGCGGTCGGCCACCGGCTGATCGAATCTGGCGCCCACGATGATCCCGACGCCGTACTCCCGGCCCGACTCCAGTGCGCCACCGCCCGGGGTGACCAGTGTGGGGCTGATGATGGACTGAGGATTGGCCATGGTGAACGTGCGAGTGTCGGTCCTCGGGCCGCCCGTCGCACCCCGATAGGTGACGTCCAGGGTGTAGGTGCGCCCGTACCCGAGGGTGACCGCCGGCTCCCACGAGGTCGCGTCCCGTGACAACTCGCCCTCGATCTCCTTGCCCGCGTCGTTGGTGAGGACCACCTCGGTCAGGGAACCGTTCTCGACCCGGGCCCGGACGCCGTCCACCACGGCGACCTCCGTGGCCCCGTCGACCGGGGTGACCTGGAGTGTCGCCGGAACCGGAGCCTGAGACGTCTCGGTCGGGGTGGTCTCCCCGGCCGAACCCGTGGGGACGGGGATGGTGCATCCGGTCGCGATGAGCAGGAGGGCGAGTAGCCCGGCGAGGAAGACGAGGGGGACCTGCGCCGCCGAGCGCGAGAGGTACCCGGACCGGGACAAGGACATGCGTGACTCCGAGACAGAACTGGGGGTGTACCGGTGAGCACCGGCTTATGTGCACATGATGCACGCCGGGTCCGACACGACGCGAACCCACACGGGCGCCTCCGGCGTGTCGTTGTGGAGTTGTGACCGGATCGGGCCGGGAGGTCCCCGGAATGTGAGCTGCGTCTCGGGTGGCGGGGTGCCGGCCACGGTCCCGCGCCGCGCCACCGAGGAGGCGCACGGAGCGGGGCGGAGGAGTACAACGGAGGCCATGAGTATCGAACGCCCTGTGACCATCATCGGCGGCCACGGCAAGGTCGCCCTCCGCGCCGCCCGGATCCTGTCGGAGGCGGGTGCCCAGGTCAACTCCGTCATCCGGAATCCGGACCAGGCCGACGACATCCGCGAGGTGGGCGCGACTCCCGTCGTCGCGGATGTCGAGACGCTCGACGTGGAGGGCCTGCGGGAGGTGCTGCGCGACAGCGGCTCCGTGGTGTGGGCCGCCGGCGCCGGTGGCGGGAGCGCCGACCGCACCTACGCGGTCGACCGCGACGCGGCGATCCGCTCCATGGACGCCTCCGCGGAGGAGGGGGTCGAGAGGTACGTCATGATCTCCTATGACGGGGCCCGCACCGACCACGGGGTGCCCGAGGACGACTCGTTCTACCCGTACGCGCAGGCCAAGGCCGCCGCGGATGCCCATCTCCGGGAGTCCGACCTGCAGTGGACGATCCTCGGTCCGGGGATGCTCACCGACGACGCCGGAGGCGAGTCGATCGGCGTGGGCGCCGACAAGCGCGAGGACCGGGCCACGAGCCGGGACGTCGTGGCCGCCGTCACGGCAGCGGTACTGCGACGGCCGGACACCGTCGGTCGCACAATCGAGTTCTCCGACGGCGAGACCCCCATCGGTGAGGCACTGACCAGGGAGTGACGCGCGGGTGACCCGGCCGGGGCGGGTCGTTCACGAGATGGGCGGGGCACCGCGCCGGGGGCGGCACGGCTATCCTCGACCGGTGCGAATCCTGGTGGGCGGCTCGTGGATCACGGTGTCCTGCGCACTTCTCACCGCGTTGTGGAGCGTCCCGCAGTTCCTGGCGACCGGCACCGTCACCCTGAGTTCGCACCCACTCTTCGTGATCCTGTTCCTGTTCCCCGCGCAGATCGGGGTGCCGGTGTGCCTGCTCGTGGCACTGAACTCGGTACTGTTGCTCTCCCGCGGCCGCCTGGTCACCAGCCCGCGACGGTTCCTGGCCGGGGGCCAGATCCTCACGGTCGCGCTGTTGGGCATCTGCGCGTTGCTCCTGGTCCTGCCGACCACGTTCGGGCGGGAGTTCATCGTGATGGCGCTGGCCTTCCAGGTGGGGCAGGTCGTGGTGGCCGTGGGGCTCGCACTCCATCTCCTGCGCCGCCGCCCGGAGACGGCCGATCCGACCCCGCCGGTGCCCACCGACCCGTGAACCCGGGCCCACCGACCCGTGTAACCGGGTCCTCTGACCCGTGACCCGGTCGGCCCTGTCCCGGCGAGGCGGGTGTCCGGGCTGACACTATGGGTCCATGCGTGCCATCCACATCTCATCCCATGACGGACCCGCCGCCCTCGAGGTGGTCGACCTCCCAGAACCGGAGCCGGGAGCGGTCCTCATCGACGTCCACGCCGCAGGGGTGACCTTCCCCGAGGTGCTCCAGACCCGCGGGAAGTACCAGATGTCGCCCCCGCTGCCCTTCGTCCCCGGCTCGGAGGTGGCCGGCGTGGTCCGCTCCGCTCCCGAGGGATCCGGTTTCGCCGCCGGCGACCGCGTGTGCGCCTTTCCCGGCCTCGGCGGATTCGCCGAAGTGGTCTCCACCGAGCCCTCACAGGTGTTCCGGCTGCCCGACTCGTTGACCTTCGCCCAGGGGGCGTCCATCCCCATGAACGTCCTGACCGTGCACTTCGCGCTGGCGCACCGCGGCCGGCTCCAGCCCGGGGAGACGGTTCTCGTGCACGGCGCGGGTGGCGGGATCGGGATCGCCGCCACGCAGTTCGCCGTCGCGTCCGGCGCCCGCGTGATCGCGGTGGCCTCCACCGGGGACAAGCGGGAACTGGCACTCAAGGCAGGCGCGTCCGACGCCATCGCGCCGGAGGGGTTCAAGGACGCGGTGAAGGAGCTCACCGGCGGGAAGGGTGTCGACATCGTCGTCGACCCCGTGGGCGGTGACCGCTTCACCGACTCCATCCGGTCCCTCGGACAGGAGGGCCGGATCCTCGTGATCGGGTTCACCGGCGGCGAGATCCCCACGGTCAAGGTCAACCGACTGCTGCTCGGGAACAAGAGCGCCGTCGGGGTGGGCTGGGGCGAGTACTGGATGAGCAACCCCGGTTACCTGCAGAAGCAGTGGACCGAGGTGGAGCCGCTGCTGGCCGCCGGGAAGCTCGACCCGATCGTCGGCGCCGAGTTCCCGCTGGACAAGGCCGCCGAGGCACTGGAGCTCATGGACGGCCGTGGCGCGGTCGGCAAGATCGTGCTCACCACCGGACGCTGAGCGACACCCGTCCCCATGGCCCCGTCGAGGCCGTAGCGCCATCGACAAGAGCGTTCCGCGCACCCCGCTCTCGGCGGATGTGTGCGGAACGCTCTGCACGACGAGCTGGCGGGGCCGACTCTAGAAGGCGCCCTCCGGCATCCGCATGACGTCCAGGTCCAGGGCCTCGATGGTGGCGCGGGCGGCGGCGACCTGCGGCAGGTGGGCCCGCGCGAAGTGGCCGGCCACGACGACCTTGCCGGTGTAGAAGTCGTGGTCGTCGCCCGTCGCGTCGGCCAGTCGGACCGACGCCACCGTCGCCTCGCGGAGCAGCATCCACCCCACCATGAGGTCGCCGACGGCCATGAGCAGCGGCACCGCACCGAGCCCGATCAGGTACAGCGATTCCGGGTCCTCCTGGGCCGACATGAGGTGTCCGGTCAGGGTTCCGACCATGGACTCGACATCCGCCAGGGCGCCCGCCACCGCGGTGCGGACGGACTCGAGCCCGGCGGGGCCGGCCTCGTCGACCGTCCGGTGGATCTGCGCGGCGATGTGACCGAGCGAGGTGCCGCCGTCGCGGATGATCTTCCGGAAGAAGAAGTCCTGCGCCTGGATGGCGGTGGTGCCCTCGTAGAGCGAGTCGATCTTGGCGTCGCGGATGTACTGCTCGAGGGGGTGGTCCTTCAGGTATCCCGAGCCGCCGAAGCACTGCAGCGACTCCGCCAGGCACTGGTAGGAGCGCTCGGACCCCACGCCCTTGACGATCGGGAGCAGCAGGTCGTTGACGGTGTGCGCCAGTTCCGGGCCGGCGCCCGAGACGACCTCCGCGGCCACGATGTCCTGGTGGGCGGCCGCGTAGAGGTACACCGCGCGCAGTCCCTCCGCGTACGCCTTCTGGGTGAGCAGCGACCGGCGCACGTCGGGGTGGTGGATGACGGTGACCTTCCCGGCGTCGGGCTTCCCGGCGTCGGCCATGTCGTTGCCCTGCACGCGCTCCCGGGCGAACTCCAGCGCGTTGAGGTAGCCCGTGGACAGGGTGGAGATCGCCTTGGTCCCCACCATCATCCGAGCGGCCTCGATGGTCTTGAACATCTGCTTGATTCCCAGGTGGGAGTCCCCGGCGAGGAAGCCGACGGCGGGCCGGCCGTGTGCGCCGAACGCCACCTCGCACGTCGCGGAGGCGGTGAGCCCCATCTTCTTCTCGATCCCGGTCACGTACACGCCGTTGCGCTCACCGGGCGCCGCGGTCTCGGGGTCCGGCAGGTACTTGGGGACCAGGAAGTAGCTCAGGCCCTTGGTTCCGGGGCCCGCGCCCTCGGGCCGGGCGAGCACCTGGTGCCAGATGTTCTCGAACAGGTCGCCGGAGTCGGCGCCGGTGATGAACCGCTTGGCGCCCTCGATGTGCCAGGTGCCGTCGGGCTGCTCGATCGCCTTGGCGCGAACGGCGCCCACGTCCGAGCCCACCTCGGCCTCGGTGAGCATCATGGACGAACCGTGGTTGCGGTCGATGATCCGGGCGGCCCACTTCTGCTGCTGCTCGTTGCCGATGGTGTGCATGATCTCGGCGAACAGCGGTCCGGACAGGTACATGAAGATCGACGGGTTGGCCCCGAGGAGGAACTCCGTGATCGCCCAGGTGACCATGCGGGGGGCCGCGACGCCGCCGACGGCGGGGTCCACGCCGACCAGGCCCCACCCACCGTCCTGCCAGGCGCGGACCGAGGCCACGTACTCCGGGGGGAGCGTGACCTCGTGGGTTTCCGGGTCGAACCCGGGGGGGTTCCGGTCGGCGACGGAGAACGAGGCCGCCACGGGCCCCTCCGCCAGCGCGGCGGCCTCCCGCAGCATGGTGCGGACCGTCTCACCGTCGAGCTCTGTGTCGTCCCGCTCCAAGATCTCGTCGAGGCCGAACACCTCGAACAGGACGAACTCCAGGTCACGCGGGTTGCTGCGGTAGTGGGACACTCGGGTACTCCTCGTCGACGCACGGGCGCACCGACCGGCGCGTCAGGGACCTACCGTAGAGCCTGGCAGGCACGTGCGCGAGTCCGTCCGGAGCGTGCTCCGATTCGCCTCAGTTCGCCAGCGTGCGGAGCCTCCGCCCGGCCTCGTCGAGGACCTCGGGCCGTTTGCAGAACGCGAACCGCACCAGGTGCGACCATTCGCCGGAGTAGGCGTCGGTGAACGGCGCGAACGGCACCGCCGCCACGCCGATCCGGCCGGGCAACTCCAGACACCAGGACGCGGCGTCGGTGACGCCGAGCGGTCGCGGATCCGCGGTGAGGAAATAGGTCCCCTGGGTGACGGCGAGGTCCAGCCCGACCCCCGTGAGGATGTCCACCAGCTGGTCCCGCCGGTCCTGCATCTGCGACCGCAGCGCCCGGATCCACCCGTCCTCGTGACGAAGGGCGTGGGCGACCGCCAGCTGCAGCGGCGTGCCGGCGGTGTAGCTCATGTACTGCTTGGCGGCCCGGACGCCCGCGACCAGCTCGGCCGGCCCGGTCACCCATCCGATCTTCCAGCCGGTGCAGTTGAGCATCTTGCCCGCGCTCGAGATCCGCAGGGTCCGCGCGGCCATCCCCGGCAGGGTGGCGATCGAGACGTGCTCGTTGTCGTCGTAGGTCAGGTGTTCGTAGACCTCGTCCGAGATCGCGATCGCGTCGAACTCGTGGCACAACGCCGCGATCTGCTCGAGGTCCTCCCGCGGCAGCACCGCTCCGGTGGGGTTGTGCGGCGAATTGACCAGCACGGCCCGCGTCCGCGGGGAGAACGCCGCCCGCAGGGAGTCCACGTCGAGGCGGAAACGATCGCCCGAGCGGACCATCCTCGCCGCGCGCCTGGTGGCGCCGGCCATCGCGACGGTGGCGGCGTAGGAGTCGTAGTACGGCTCGATCACCACCACCTCGTCGTGGGGCTCCACCAGGCCCACCACCGCACCGGCGATCGCCTCGGTCGCGCCGACCGTCACCAGCACCTCGGTGTCCGGGTCGTGGACCAGACCCGTGTGGCCGGTCTCGTGGGCGACGATCGCGTGCCGGAGTTCGGGCACCCCCGTCCCGGGTGGGTACTGGTTGTGGCCCTCGCGCATGGCACGCACGGCGGCGTCGATCATCGACGCGGGGCCGTCGGTGTCGGGGAAGCCCTGCCCCAGGTTGACGGCCTCGAACCGCACGGCGAGTTGGGTGACCTCGGCGAAGATCGTGGTGGCGTGGGGCTCGAGACGGCGGACGGTCATGTCGTCAGCCTAGGTCCGCCGTCGCCGCCCGATACGATGGACCACATGACCGAGCACCCCGCCGCCGCATCCGTCTCCGTCGGACCGTGCACGCAGCGCCGCACCGTCCTGGCCGCCCTGCCCGGGATCATCCTGCTGCCGGGGATCGCCTCGGCGTGCGGGATGACCGAGCCGGCGGAGCCGCCGTCCACCGTGCAGCAGACGACCGAGGTGCAGGCCACCTCGATCCCCGCCGCGGACGTGCCCGTCGGGACCGCCAAGCAGGTTAAGTCGGGGGACGCGACGGTCATCGTCGCGCAGCCCACACAGGGTGAGTTCGTCGCGTACTCGGCCCGCTGCACCCATCAGGGTGGGACCGTCCAGGTGGTCCGCGACCTGCACCTTCGGTGTCCGCTCCACGGCGCCGAGTACGACGCGACTGACGGCAGCAACACCCTCGCGCCGGCCCCGCGTCCGCTCGACGTGGTCCCGGTGACCGAGTCGAACGGCCAACTGACGATCGGCTGACCCGCGGCGGGGTGCACCAGCGCCCTCCCCTCGTCGAGAAGGGCGTTCCGCACCCGTCGGCCGAGTGAGAATGCGTGGAACGCTCTTATCGACGGTGCGCATATCGACAGCGTGCCGCCCGCGCCTCCCGGGGTGCGGTAGTTGCGGCGTCGCACTCGGTGGGAGTAGAACGGGAACACGTTCTCAGGGCGGGGTGAAATTCCCCACCGGCGGTGATGCCACCGGCTCCATAGCCGGGGGCGAGCCCGCGAGCGCCCCGCACACGCGGCGGGCCGGACATCGAGTCCGGCCAGGCCGCATGCGCGGGGGTCAGCAGACCCGGTGTGATCCCGGGGCCGACGGTCATAGTCCGGATGGAAGAGAACAACGTGTCCCCGAGGGACCGCGGCCCGGCCGTGGAACCGTGGGCGATGCGGCATAAGCCCTGGGCCGTCTGTGTTGAGCCCGTGAAAGGGGCACACGATGAGCCTTCTCGTCTCATTCCTCGACGCGCAGTTGATGATCGGCGGAGTGCCGATCCTGTGGCGCGAGATCATCGGCAATGTCTTCGGCCTGGCCGCCGCGATCGGCGGGATGCGCCGCGTGGTGTGGGCCTGGCCGGTGGGGATCGTCGGCAACCTCACGCTGCTCACCGTCTTCCTCGGCGGCGTCTTCCACACCCCGCAGGACGTCGACCTCTACGGTCAGGCCGGACGGCAGGTCATGTTCCTCGCCGTCGGGCTCTACGGCTGGTGGCGCTGGTCGCGGGACCGTCGGATCAGCGCGGCCCTGCCCGGGCAGGCGGGGGTCGAGGCCGTCGCGGTCCATCCGCACTGGGCCACGGGCCGGCAGCGGGCGGGGCTCGTCGCAGGGATGATCGTCGGCACGCTGGTCTTCGGCTGGATCTTCTCCGAGCTCGGGTCGTGGGGCCCGTGGGCGGACGCGTGGATCTTCACCGGCTCGATCCTGGCCACCTACGGCATGGCCCGCGGGTGGACGGAGTTCTGGCTGCTGTGGATCGGCGTCGACATCGTGGGTGTACCGCTGCTGCTCAAGGCCGGGTACTACCCGTCGGCGGCGCTCTACCTGGTGTACGGGGCGTTCGTCATCTGGGGGTTCGTGGTGTGGTGGCGCGTCGACCTGGCGGAGCGGGCGGGGGAGTCGTCTCCCGGGGAGCGGTCGGAGCAGGTGGCTGTGGGCTGACGCCCGCGGTCGGGCCTCGCCTCGAGGCTTGCGCCCGACCGCCCGCGCCTCGCCGAAGGGTCGGACCCGCTCACGTTTCCCCGGGGTGGGCTCCGGCGATCGGGCAGATATGCGACCACTCGGCGGACGCCCCGGGTGTCAGACCGCCGTGACCCGAGGGGCCCCAGCCGCCCCCGCCGCACGCCGCGGTCGCACAGCAGCCACCACGATCAACGACAGTGCAGCGAGCGCGAACCCGAGCCCGCGGAACTCGATCCACGCGAACACCAGCCCCGAGAGCAGGCCGCCCGCCGCGCCGGACAGCGCCACGGCCACGTCGGCCTGGCCCTGGACGGTCGCGCGAACCGAGGTGGGAACGGAGGTGGTGAGGACGGTGGTGCCGGCCACCAGGCCCAGGCTCCACCCCAGCCCCAGCAGGATCAGCGCCGTGGTGACCAGCACCGTCGACTGCGGTGGCGACACAGCGGCGAGCACGCCCGAGGTCAGCAGCACCAGACCCGCCGAGACGGCGACGAGCCGCGTGCCGAACTTGTCGACAAGGTAGCCGGACAGCGGCGCCGGCAGGAACATCGCCGCCACGTGCAGAGAGATCACCAACCCCACCACGGTCACAGCGTGATCATGCGCACGCATGTGGACCGGGGTCATGGTCATGAGGCCGACCATCACGAACTGCGTCAGTGCCATCACCGCGACTCCGGTGATCACATCGCCCGTCCAGATGCGGGCGGGGGCATCCGCCCCGGCGTGGGAGGACGTGATGTCGGGAACCGCGGCGCCGGAGAATGCGGGCCCGGGGACCGCGGCGCCGGAGACCGCGGCGGTCGTGACCCCGGGGGACGACGTGATCGACGACGGCGAGGGGGTCGCCGAGCCCACCGCCGCCGTCTCCCGCCTCCGCGCCTCGAGCAGCGGATCAGGCCTGAGCAGCAGGGAGATGACGAGCGCAGCGCCGCCGTAGGCCACCGCCGCGAGGAGGAACGGTCCGGCCAACGGGAGCAGGCCGAGCGATTCGGCGACAGCGCCCGTCGGACCCACGAGGTTGGGCCCGGCCACGGCCCCCGCGGTGGTTCCCAGCAGGACGTACGACAGCGCCCGACCGCGGCGCTCGGGGG
>NZ_JAALEA010000122.1 GCF_014145145.1 Dietzia cercidiphylli | reverse complement strand
CGATCCGCAGATCCCCGTGAATCACCGGGGCTAGGTTTCTCCCGACCGAAGTGACAGATTCCTGCGAACCGTGTGACACGCCAGTGAGAAATTGACAGATTGTTTGAGAACCGACAGACAACCTACAACCCGCGCGCCATATCCACGAACCGCGAGTAGTGCAGCTGGTGCGCCACGGTGATGGTGGAGGTCGGACCACCACGGTGCTTGCCCAGGATGAGGTCGGCCTCGCCGGCGCGGGGGTCGTCGCGCTCGGTGGAGTCGGGCCGGTGGAGCAGCATGACGATGTCGGCGTCCTGCTCAAGCGAGCCGGACTCGCGGAGGTCGGAGACCTGGGGCCGCTTGTCGGTGCGCTGCTCGGGGCCACGGTTCAGCTGGGAGATCGCGATCAGTGGCACGTCGAGCTCCTTGGCCAGCAGCTTGAGCTGGCGGGAGAACTCGGAGACCTCCTGCTGGCGGGACTCGACCTTCTTGCCGCTGGACATCAACTGCAGGTAGTCCACCACGATCAGCCGGAGGTCGTGCTTCTGCTTGAGTCGGCGGGCCTTGGCCCGGATCTCCATCATGGTGAGGTTGGGCGAGTCGTCGATGAACAGCGGGGCCTCGGAGATCTCGCCCATCCGCCGGGCCATGCGGGTCCAGTCCTCGTCGCTCATCTTTCCCGACTTCATGTCGGAGAGCTTGACCCGCGCCTCGGCGCTCATCAGACGCATGACGATCTCGGTCTTGCTCATCTCCAGGGAGAACAGCACGGAGGAGAGCCCGTTCTTGATCGAGCACGATCGCATGATGTCCAGGCCGATGGTGGAGTTGTGCGTGGGAATCCCGGTGGGACCGGCCAGGTACAGGTGATCATCGGCGGCGACCTCGATGCACCTGACCGGGACGCTCTGCGCGCCGCGGACGTCGATGATCAGGCGGTCGGGGCGCCCTGAACCGGCGTTCTCGGGCACCAGGATGCCGAAGTCGCTCACCAGCATCAGCGTCTCGAGTGACTTGGTGGTGACGGTCTGGTGGGTGCCGCCCATCTCGATCCGCCACTCGTGCTCGGCGTCCGCCACGATCTCCGCGCCGTCGTTGAACCGCAGGGTGAAGCAGGGGCGGTCCTCCCACACCTCGGTCACGGCCACGACCTCGGTCGGCTGCCCGTCGGCGCCGAGCACCCGGTCGCCGACGCCCACGTTCCCCATGGTGGTCACGCCGCCCGGGGTCGGGAGCACCGTGTCCAGGGCGAGTGCCTTACCGACACCGGGGCGGGCGGCGATGATGATCATCTGGCCGCCGTGGAGCCCGTTGGTCACGGCGTCGAGGTCGGCGAAGCCCGTGGGGACACCGTTGCTCAGCCCGCCGGCCGTGTGAATGGCGTCGATCTCGTCCATCGTGGGCTGCAGGAGCTCCTCGATGATCACGTAGTCCTCGGTGGTCCGGCGCTCGGTCACCTCGAAGATCTCGGCCTGCGCCCGGTCCACCACCTCGGCCACGTCGGCTCCCTCGGACCCCGAGTAGCCGAACTGCACGATCCGCGTCCCTGCGTCGACCAGACGCCGCAGGATCGCCTTCTCCGAGACGATCTGTGCGTAGTACCCAGCGTTGGCGGCCGTGGGCACGGTCGAGATGAGGGTGTGGAGGTAGGTGGCCCCTCCGGCGCGCCGGAGGTCACCACGGCGGTCAAGCTCGGCGGCCACGGTGACGGCGTCCGCGGGCTCGCCACGGGCGTACAGGTCCAGGATCACGTCGTAGACGGCCTGGTGCGACGGCTTGTAGAAGTCGCCCGGCTGGATCTCCTCCACCACGTCCGCGATCGCGTCCTTGCTGAGGAGCATTCCGCCGAGCACCGATTGCTCCGCGGTGAGGTCCTGCGGCGGCGTGCGACCGAACTCCGAGCGTCCACCCTCGTCCGGCGGAGGCGGCATCTCGTCGGATCCGTCAAATCCCCCCTGCGCCATGACCTCTCCTCTCCGCCTCACGCCTCTGGCGTGCGGTACTCCCGAGCCGACTCGCCTGCCCCGCGTGACCAGTTCACTGTAGGCCACCGGGGCGACACGCCCGGCAGCCACCCGTCAAGTTATCCACAGGTTTCTCCACAATCGTTGGTGGCCGACTGTGGACAACTGTGGATGAATTCCCGATTCGCTGGCCCGATGCCGGTCCGCCTGTGGACAACCGGTGGATTACCCGGTCGCAACTGAACAAAAGTGCTGGTCATGCGGCTCTTCGCTCGCATGTGCGACGGTGGAGAACGGCACGTATCACGCTCTGTTCAACGACGCAATAGGTAACGAAAGATGAACATTATTGGTATCGGAACCGACACCATTGTATTTTGCCGACGAGGTTATCCACAGGCGGTCCACAACCCCGTCGTGTCCACGACGAGGGCCCCGGCCGTCGCGGACGACGACCGGGGCCCTACGTGGGAGATCAGGCGGGAACGACCTCGAACTCGACCTTGGCGGTCGTGTCGTGTCCCAGTTCGACGACGACGCTCTGGGCGCCGGTCGACTTGATGTGCTCCTTGGGCATGTGCACGGCGCGCTTGTCGAGCGCCGGCCCCCCGGCGGACTTGATCGCGGAGGCGACGTCGCCCGCGGTGACCGAGCCGAACAGCTTGCCGGTGTCGGAGGTCTTGACCGCGACCTTGACGTCGGCGAGCGACTCGAGCTTCTGCTTGAGCTCGTTGGCGTGGTCCGAGTCGCGCACCTCACGGGCCTCCTGGACCCGCTTGATCGACTCGATCTGGCGCTCGGCGCCCGGGGTGGCCACGATGGCCAGCCCACGCGGGAGCAGGAAGTTACGGCCGTATCCGCCCTTGACCTCGACGATGTCGCCCGGCGCACCGAGCTTGTCGACGTCGGCGGTGAGGATCAGCTTCATGATCCGTCTACCTTTCTTTCCTCCGACGAGCCGACCGGGGCCGGACTCTCGCGAGGTCATGTCTCATGCTTATGGGGTGGGGCGCATCGCGCGCCCCGGGGAAAAGACCCTGGGATCAGAACGGGGGCTCGTCGTCCATGCCGCCGAAGCCACCGGAACCGCCGGCCCGGGGAGCGCTGCCCCACGGATCGTCGTTCTGCTGGCCGCCGCCCTGGCCGCCACCGAAGCCGCCCTGCGGCTGGCCGCCGGACTGGAATCCGCCGCCCTGCTGACCGCCGCCCTGCTGGCCACCACCCTGGAAGCCGCCCCCGCCGCCCTCGCGGTTGGTGCGGGTGACCTTGGCCGTGGCGTACTTGAGCGACGGGCCGACCTCGTCGACCTCCACCTCGTACACCGTGCGCTTCTCGCCCTCACGGGTTTCGTACGACCGTTGGCGCAGACGACCGGTGACGACGACGCGCATCCCCTTCTGCAGGGACTCCGCCACGTTCTCGGCGGCTTGGCGCCACACGTTGCAGGTGAGGAACAGGCCTTCGCCGTCCTCCCACTGGTTGGTCTGGGAGTTAAAGCGGCGCGGCGTCGAGGCGATCCGGAAGTTCGCGACCGCGGCACCCGACGGTGTGAACCGCAGCTCGGGGTCCGCGACGATGTTCCCGACCACGGTGATGGGGGTGTCGCCCTGTGCCATGCGCTTGTCCTCCGTGTTGACGCTCAGGTGGTGGTGATCGGAGCTCGACCGACCACGCCCAGATTAGCGGGCGGGCCGGACAACCCGGGTCACTTGTCGGCGCGGAGCACCTTGGTGCGGAGCACGTTCTCGTTCAGACCGAGCTGACGATCCAGCTCCTTGACCGCGTCCGGCTCGGACTTGATCTGGACGACGGCGTAGATGCCCTCGGTCTGCTTGTTGATCTCGTAGGCAAAGCGGCGCTTTCCCCAGACATCGACCTTGTCGACCGAACCGCCCTCTTGCCGGATCACGTTGAGGAACGTGTCCAGCGACGGCGCCACGGTGCGCTCGTCGAGACTCGGATCGAGGATGACCATCACTTCGTATTGACGCATGGGACCTCATCACCTCCTGTGGACTACAGATTCGGCCACGGAATTTCCGTGGCAGGAGGGTCGTTGCGTCAGCAACCCGCTAAGGCTACCCCGCTTGAGCACCGCCGACGAAATCCCTCGCGACACCGACCCGGTCGGATCGGACTAGAGGTCATCGAGTCCGATGTACCCGTCCTCGACCGCGCGCACCAGCAGCCGGACCTTCGTCCGGGCCGGCCGCCCCACCGCGTCGTACTTCGAGCGCACCCGTTGGATGTAGGTGCTCACCGTGGAGTCCGCGAGGAAGAGGCGCTCGGTGACCTCCCGCTTGCTGTCGGAGGCGAGCCATGCCAGGAGCACCTCCACCTCACGGTCGCTGAGCTCGGGCCGGGGTCCGGGCCGACGATCGGGTCGGCGGATGGATTCCCGCGCGGTGGTGAAAGGGAGTGTGGCAGTCACGATGTCCTCCGTCAGGTGAGAGTGGACTCATAGTGCTGGGGGCTGCCCGGCCGGTCACCAGTCGGCGAGATATCCGTACGAGTCCGTACGGCGGTGTCGTACGTTCGCATGAAAAACGGTCTCCAACTGCACAGATGCGCGTCGCACAGCTCGGGGGGGGCCGTACGATGTTTACCGTGGACACTCATTCCGGGCCCCCGCACCCACCGGGGTCCCCTTCAGATCCCTCTCAGGTTCGTACCCGCGAGGAGTTCGGTGCGGCGCTCACCGCCCTCCGAGCGTCCGCCGGACTGTCGGTACGGGACGTGGTCCGGGAGGTCCCCGCCCTCACCCTCGGTACCGCCTCCGGATGGTTCTCCGGACAGCACGTCCCCACGCGATCGAGCGAGACCACCCTCGTCACCGTCCTCGACCTGCTCGGCGCGGCCGAGGACACCGACGAGTGGCTCACGGCGGTGGAACGGGTCCGCTCACGCCCCGGGCCCCGGCGTCTCGGGCGCCGCGTCACCGGCAGCGATCGCGGCGGGGGGCCGCAACCCGGCCCGGTACACGCGCAGGGGGCGCCTCCCCGGGCGACCACCGCGAACGCGGGCGTACCGGGACGTTCCGCGGTCCCCGTGCCGACCGACTCCGACAGTCCCTATGTCGGCCTCCGTCCGTACGTCGCCCTCGACTCACCGCTCTTCCACGGTCGCGCGACCGAGATCGATCTGGTCCTGCGCCGGGTCGCCGAGCGGCGGACGCGGCCCCTGGTCGTGGTCGGGGCCTCGGGATCGGGGAAGTCCTCGCTCCTCGCGGCGGGGGTCGCCCCGCGGTGGGCCGACGACGGTTCGTCGGTGGTGATCTCGCGACCGGAGGAGGTGGATGCCGGGGTGGCCGGGTCGGCGGACTACCTCATCGTCGACCCGCTCGAGGAGCTCTGGGCCGCGGATTTCGGGGACACGAGGCGGGCCGAGGTCCTGGACCTCCTGGCGCAGCGGGCGGCAGGGGGCCTCCCGACGGTGGCCGCACTCCGCGCCGACTTCTTCCCACCCGCCCTCGCGGAACCGGTCCTGCGGGAGGCACTCGACGACCCCGTGGTGATCGGCCCGCCGAGCAGGGACGCGCTGGCGGAGATCATCGTCGAACCGGCCCGGTCGCTCGGATACACCGTCGAACCCTCGCTCGTGACACTGCTGCTCGACACCGTGGCGCCGGCGGACGGCGCCGGTGACGAGCGCTCTCTGCTACCACTGCTGTCCCACGTCCTCCTGGTCTGCTGGGAACGCAGTCGCCGGCGGCGTATCACTGTCGACGACTACTACTCCACGGGCGGCACCGAAGGCGCGATCCGGGCCACGGCCGAGTCCGTCTACCAACAGCTGAGCCCGGCCGGCCGGAGGAACTGCCGAGGGCTGTTCCTCCGGATGGTCGACGTCCGATCCGCACGGACGGTCCGTCGCCGCGCCCCGCTCGCCGAGCTCTCGGAGGAGCTCCTCGCCGTCGCCGCGCCCTTCGCCGACGCGGGGCTGCTCACGGTCGACGGCGAGGCGGTCACCCCCACCCACGAGGTCGTCTTCTCCTCCTGGCCCCGACTGGTCGACTGGATCGACTCCGACCGGGAGGGGTTACGCGTCCTCGGCCGGGTGCGATCCGAAGCCGCCGACTGGGAGGCCGCTGGACGCGACGACGGAGCCCTCCCGTCCGCCTCGGCGAGCGCCGATTTCGGGCAGTGGCGCGACCGGAGCGAGGGCTCCGGTGTGCACCTCGCGCCCTCCGAGCTGGACTTCCTCGACGCCGCGACCGCCCATCACGAGGCCGTGGCTCGGCGGGACCGCAGCCGGATCCGCACGCTCACGACGCTCGCCGGGTCCCTCGCGGTGGTCACCGTCCTGGCGCTCGTCGCCAGCGGCTTCGCACTCCGCGCCACCGCGACCGCCCAGGAGACCCGTGACTCGGCGCTGTCCCGCTCCGGGTCGGTGTCCTCGACCACGGCGTTCACCCGGGACCCCGCCCTCGGGCGCGCGCTCGCGCTGGCCGCGTACCGGATCCATCCCACCACCGAGGCGCGGTCGGCTCTGCTCAACACCAGCCGGGCCGACGTCCCCCTCCGGTACGAGGCCGCACCCGGTAGCGGGCGCGTCGTGGCGCTCCCGGGCACCGCGGACTTCGCCACCGCCGGTTCCGACGGCACGCTCAGGTTCTTCCGGGAGGGGGTCGGGCCGCCGCACGCCTCGCTCGGCCTGACCTCCGGCGAGAGGCACGAGCTCTACGCCGTCGAACTCTCGCCGGACGGGTCGGTCCTCGCCGTCGCCGGTCAGGGAGGGGTGCACCTGGTCGACGTCCGGGACCCCTCGGCGCCTGCGACGCTCTCCACCCTCGAGCCCGACACCGCGCCGTTCCACTCCGTGGCCTTCTCCCCCGACGGGCGGACCCTGGCGGCCGGGTCGCATGACGGCCGGGTCCTCCGCTGGCCGATCGAGGAGCGGGGCGGGCTGCCCACCGTGACCGATCTCCGCGCCCGGGTGGCCACGCCCGACCCCGGCTCGGGGGCGGCCAAGCCGGTGGAGGCGCTGGCGTGGCTGCCCGACTCGTCCACCCTGCTCCTGACCAATCGGACCTCCGGCGTCAAGACGCTCCTCGACGCGGCGGCCGACGGTACCGGGCGGCGCGGTCCGGACATCGACACCGGCCCGGTCGCCATCCCGCTCTCGCTCGCGGTCAACGGGGACGGCACCCGGATCGCGGCGGGCACCACCGATCGCTCCGTCCAGCGCTGGGCGATCGAGGACGGCGAGCTCACCGGAGCCCGCCCCCTGGCCTCTCTCGACGGGTGGAACGCCTACGTCAACGACGTCTCCTACGACGCCCTGGGCCGACTCGCGGCCGCGGGGTCGGACGAGAGGGTCCGTGTCTACGGCCCCACCGGTGCGATGCTCATCGAACTGCCGGCCTCGCAGGTCGCCACCGGCGTCCGGTTCATCGGGGAGGACCAGCTGGTCACCTACTCCGTCGACGGCCTCGTCCGACTCTGGCCGCTCGACCGTCTGGGGGCGGCCTCGGAGACCAACTCGATCTTCCAGACCGCCTCGGCCGGTGACCGGGCGAGCGGGGTGCTCGGCGTGACCGCCGCAGAACTGCACCACACCGTCGTGGACACCACGGGGTCCGTGCCCGTGGAGACCGGGCGGGTCATACCTGATCCCGAGACCCGGTTCAGCGGATCCGTCGCCATGTCACCCGACGGCCGGGTGGTCTACTCCGGGCTCGCGGACGGCGGCATCCAGGTGTTCACCGCGCCCTTCGGTCCCGCGACCCGCTCGATCGCGAGCCTGCCCGTCGCCTCCGGGGTCGTGGTGGCCACCCCGCTCAGCCCGGACGGTCGCACGCTGGCGGTGTGCAGCGACACCGACCCGGAACTCGGGCTGGTCGACGTGAGTGACCCGGCGCGCCCGAGCCTGCGCGTGACCGTCCCGCTCCCCGACCCGTGCGTGGTGGCCGAATTCTCCGCGGACTCCCGGCAGCTCGTCGTGCCCACCCTCGGACCGGAGACGGTGATCATCGACACCACCGACCCGGACCGACCCTCGGTCGCGCACCGTCTCACCACCGGGATCGGCGGCTCACCGGCGGCGGGGTACGCCCACGGCGCGCCGCTGCTGGTCACCTCGGGGGGCGACAAGACCGTGCGGTTGTGGGATGTGGCCGATGCGGCGGACCCACGAGAGCTGTCCTCGTTCATCGCCCCGCCCGGCGAGATCTACTGGGCGGCGTTCTCCGCGGACGACTCCCGGCTCGTACTCACCTCGAGCACGGGGCAGGTCTCCGTCGTCGACATCTCGGACCCCACCTCTCCGCAACCGTGGGCTGTCCTCGGCTCCACCACCGACTCCCTGCTCTACCAGGCGCGGTCGGCTTCTCCCGAGGGTGACCTGCTGGCCGTCGGTGCCGAGGGCGCCATCTGGATGTGGCGGCTCGACGTGGACCGGGTCATCGACGAGGCGTGCGCCGGCGGGGTGCAGCTCACGGGCGAGGAATGGGCCCGGCACTTCCCGGACACCGAGCCGTTCGACCTGTGCGACTGATCACCGGTCGGGCCGCCTCAGCCGTGACGCGGTCCGAACGTCAACCGTGACGCAGTCCGATCGTCAACGCGAGGACCACGGGCACCACGGTGAGGAACAGGAAGGCCGCGACGGTCCAGGAGATCCACACGGGCTGGCGCCACCCCGCGCGGTGCCCGCCGGCGGCGGTGACCATGCAGACGAATCCGACGAGGATGCACACGAACATCCAGATCATCGCACTGGTGCTCATCCGGTGGTGCCCTCCGTCTGTCGGACCCCGCGGGCCTCGTCGTCGTCATGGTCGTCGTCACGGTCGTCGTCGTCACGATCGTCGTTCTCCTGGACCGTCGGTCCGACCAGCGGTTCCCCGGGGTCCGCGAGCACCCCGGCCAGGGGGTCCGGCCCCTCGGGTGTGCCCTGGTGCGCCATCCGGACCAGGTCCAGGTGCGGCCGGTAGATCTCGCGGATCACCACCACACAGATGGCCACGACCATCAGGTCGCGCACCAGGACGAGCGGATGGAACGTCTCGGGCCCGATGCCCTTGTTGGCCACCCCGTGGAAGTACGACATGTGCGCCACCCACAGCAGGGCATCGAAGACCATCCACGGCACCAGCAGCCTGGCCCTGGGGACCGCGAGCACCGCCAGCGGGACCAGCCACAGCGAGTACTGCGGGCTCCACACCTTGTTGGTGAGCAGGAACACCGCCACGATGAGGAACGCCAGCTGCGCGATCCGCGGGGTGGTGGCGGCGGTGAGTCCGATGACCAGCACGGCCACGCAGCCGAGGGCGAACAGGACCAGGGACACCGTGTTGAGCGTGGCCGGGGCCTCGCCCGCGGCGCGCCCGGCGTCGAAGCCCTGCCAGCCCGTCAGGGTCTGCATGACGGCGTAGATGCTCTCCGGGTTGGCGGGGCGGTCCGAGTTGAGCCGGAAGAACTCCCGCCAGCCCTCGGGGAACGGGATCATGATCGGCAGGTTGACCGCCAACCAGGCCGCCACCGCCGCCACGGCCGCCTTGCCCAGGTCCACGAAGCGCCTGCGGCGGATGGCCACCACCAGCAGGGCGCCGAAGAGGAACAGCGGGTACAGCTTGGCCGCCACGCCGATCCCCAGGACGACCCCCGTCCAGACCGGCCTGCTGCGCGCCCACAGCAGGAGCGCCACTGACGCGAACGCCACCGCCATCAGGTCGTAGTTGGTGAAGGCCTGGAAGATGATGAGCGGACTGGCGGCCATGAGCAGCGTGTCCCACGGCCGGCGCCCGGCCGACAGGTAGGTGGCCCACACGGCGACCATCCAGAGGAACGCCAGGATCACGCAGCCGAGGACGAAGTACTTGACCACCTCGATGGGACCGCCGGGGGCCACCGCGTGCCAGGCCTGGGCCGCCTGGGCGGTGACGTACTGGAACATCCCGGACACCACCGGGTACTCCATGTAGCGGGCACCGCCGTCGTCGCCCACCCACATGTACCGGTACGGCAGCTCGCCGGAGTCCAGACCCTGCACCGCGTAGAGCGGGAGCGGGTCGGCGTAGCAGGCCTTGTAGTACTGCTGGCCGGTCCAGTTGAGCCCCGGCGCGGAGCCGTCGGTGGGGCTGGTGGTGACCAGGCACGCTGCCTTGGAGAAGAACCCGAGCGCCAGGAACAGCACCGCGAACATCATGATCACGCGCAGCGGCGTCCAGAACCGCTGCCGTCCTACGACCGCGTGCTCACCGACCGGTCCGCCCCACGCGTCCAGCACCGCCCTGGCGGCCCCGTCCCCGGGTCGCACCCGGTCCCGGGGGCCGAGCGATCGCAGGTCCCTGTCGAGCGGCAGCGGGGAGAGGTGGCCGTTGCTCTGCACGACCACACCCTAGTGCACCGTATCCGGGTCAGGCCCCGCCGTCTCCGGCGTCGCCGCCGCCTCCCGTGCCTCCCCCGTCGCCTCCGCCACCGGGAACCGGGGCCGGCTCGGGGGCGGGG
>NZ_JAALEA010000121.1 GCF_014145145.1 Dietzia cercidiphylli | reverse complement strand
GGGCCCGGGTCGCGGCGCGCGCGGACAGCACACCACCGGGCGCGCGTGAGCGACGTACGGTTGCGCCGTGCCACCACGCCGCAGGTCCTCCACCACCGTGTCCGCGGCGACACGGGCGCGGTACGCGAAGAGGCGGAAGCGGCGCCTGTCGAGAGTCGACAACGACCTCACCGCCCCACAGTGGGCCGACCTCCTCCGCGCCTGGGGCGGGTGCGCCTACTGCCGGGCGGAGGGCCCCGCACTGCAGCGCGACTGCGTCATGCCCGTCTCGCGTGGCGGGCGCTACACACTGGAGAACGTGGTCCCCGCCTGCGCCTCCTGCAACGCGAGCAAACACAACAGCGAGGTCACCGGGTGGCTGCGGCGCAAGAAGCTCGACGAACGCACCTTCCTGCTCCGGCACGCGACGATCCTGCAGGTCCTGCTCGCCGAGGAGTAGCGCGCGCCACCGGGAGGTGGCCGCCCACCGCGGGACACCGGCTCACCACCGCCACGCGGCGGACGGCGGGGTCACTCCCAGCCACGGAACGGCTCGGGGGCCGCGAGGTCGGCGGCCAGCTCGTCGTCGTCGACCTCCCAACACGAGTGCTCCGCGCCGTCCACCAGGACCACCGGCAGGCGGTCGCCGTACTCCACCGCGAGTTCGGGATCGGCCGCACGGTCCACGTCCACCACCTCGAGCCGCGCGTGCGCCGTCGCGCACAGCGGGACCAACTGACCGTGGACCCGGACGCAGCTTCCACAGCCCTCGCGGGTAAGCAGGGTCACCGTGTGCACCATGCCCTGATAGTGCCCCACCCCCTCCGGACTCCCCTAGGATGGGGTCCCACCCCCACTAGGAGGTCCACCCGGTGAACGACCACACCGACGCCACCGACGAGTCCGATTCCGACACCGGGGGCAACGGTCTCCGGCTGCCCGGACGAGCGGACGTCACCAGTGCGATCGGGCGGCTGGTCTGGCGCCGGCGCAACGCCCGCGACCAGCGCGTCGCCGGCGAGGCCTCGGCCAGGAACGCGGTCAAGCTCGAGCCCGGCGCCGAGCCCGGTCCCCCGCTGGCCGACGCCACGACCACCGAGGACCACGACGACCACGCCGACACGCGGTTCGTCCCCGACCCGCAGGCCGCGGCGTTCTTCGACGTGGACAACACCCTGATCCAGGGCGCCTCGATCATCCTGCTGGCGCGCGGGCTGGCCAAGCACAAGTTCTTCACGGCGCAGGACGTGGCGTCGATGGCGTGGTCGCAGGTCAAGTTCCGGGTCTCCGGCAAGGAGAACGCCGACGACGTGGCCGCAGGCCGAGACAAGGCGCTGAGCTTCGTCAAGGGCCACACCGTCGCCGAGCTGACCGCGTTGAGCGAGGAGGTCGTGGACACCTCGATGCTCGACCGCGTCTGGCCGGGCACGCGCTCGCTGGTGCAGATGCACCTCGACGCCGGCCAGCAGGTGTGGCTAGTCACCGCCACGCCGGTCATGCTCGCGCGGGTGATCGCGTCGCGGCTCGGGCTCTCGGGTGCGCTCGGCACCGTGGCCGAGGAGGAGGACGGGGTGTACACCGGCCGGCTGGTGGGCGACATCCTGCACGGGCCCGGCAAGGCGCACGCCATCTCCAACCTCGCCGAGGCCGAGGGTTTCGATCTGTCCAAGTGCTACGCGTACTCGGACAGCTTCAACGACATGCCGATGCTCACGATGGTCGGCAACCCGGTCGCGATCAACCCGGACGGGCGGCTGCGCAAGTACGCCTCGGAGAACGGCTGGGACATCAAGGACTTCCGCACGGTGCGCAAGGCCGCCAAGCAGGCGGTCCCGGGCGTGCTCGCGGTGGGCGGGCTCGCCGGAGCCCGGGCGGCCGTGAAGTCCTCGTACGGCGCGCGGACGATCGGCCAGATCCGACGGATGTTCTGAGACGACTCGCGGCCGGGCCCCGAGCGGCCCGGGCGGATCAGCCGAAGAAGACGCTCCCACGGCGAGCGAGGTTCCGGAACAGGGTGTTCTGGATGGTCTCGCGGACCTGGTCGGTGATCTCGAAGACGATCATCGGGTCGTCGCCGGCGTCCGGGCCGAGGTGGGAGGTCTCGATGGGCTCGCCGAACTCGATGGTCCACTTGGTGGGCAGCGGGATGCCGCCCAGGCCGCCGAGCAGGGGGAACGTCGGCGTGATGGGCAGGTACGGGACACCCAGCAGCCGCGCCAGCGGGGAGAACTCGCCGATCTTGGGGTAGATCTCCTCCGAGCCCACCACCGAGCACGGGATGATCGGCGCGCCGGCGTCCAGCGCGGTGGACACGAACCCACCGCGGCCGAAGCGTTGCAGCCGGTAGCGGTCCGAGAACGGCTTGCCCAGTCCCTTGTAGCCCTCGGGCCACACCGCCACCACGTGTCCGCTCTCGAGCAGGCGTTCGGCGTCGGCAGCGCAGGCCAGCGTCGCCCCGGCCCGTCGCGCCAGCGGTGCGGAGACCGGCAGCGTCATCGCCAGGTCGGCGGCCAGCAGCCGCAGGGCGCGGCCCGAGTGGTCGTGGACGGCCACCGTGGTCATCATCGCGTCCAACGGCAGGACCCCGGCGTGGTTGGAGACGATCAGCCCGGCGCCCTCGGCGGGGATGTTCTCGGCGCCGATCACCTCGACCCGGAACCAGTGCTCGAACAGCGGTCGCCACATCGGCAGCCACACGGTGCTGTGGAAGTGCTCGTCGAAGCCGAACTCGTCGACCTCGTAACCACCGGTCACGCGCGTGGCGATCAGCTCGCCGACACCGTTGATGGCGTCGACGAGCCCCGACAGCGCGCTGACGTCGCCGGTCGCGAGCATCACGTCGACACCCCGCGCGACCTCACGGACGGGACCCAGCGTCTCGGCGTCGACGGGCAGCGCCTCCATCACCTGGCCGAGAGTGTCGCGCACCGAGGTGAGGAACCGGTCGACGATCCGTCCGATCTCGGTGGCGGCGGCGTCGCTGTGGCTGGTGGCGCCGAGGAAGCCCTCGCCCACGATGCGGTCGCTCCGCGAGTCGCGGCGGCCCTCCCCCCAGCGAGGCCCACCGAGTGGCTGGCTCAGGTCGAATTCGGGGCCCCTCACAGCGCCTCCTCCTTGCTCGGATCGGGCTCGTTCGGATCGGGCTCGTTCGGATCGGGCAACGCGCCGATCGCCTCGAGCTCGCACAGCGTGGTGTCCACTCCCGCGCGCAGCCGGTCGGCCACCGGCGCGGGGAGCATGGCGGCGATCTTGGCGGTCTTGCGCTCGAGCGTGGCGCGGGTGATGAGCGGTTCGGTGCCGGAGTCGACCAGGTAGGCGTGCAGTGCCTCCTCGGTGGAGTACCGGGGCGTGAAGCCGAACTCCTCGCGCATGCGCGTGGTGTCCACGGCGCGCCCGAAGCGCAGGTACCGAAGCTGCGAGGCCCCGACGTCGCGCAGGCCCTGACTGGACAGCAGCCGCACGGCCAGCTTGAACGTCTGCGGCGGAACCGGCAGCGGGACGTGCCCGGCCCGCCGGATGGCCTGGGTGAGCGTGAGGATCCCCTCGCCGGCGATGTTGAACGTCCCCGGCGCGGCGCCCATCGTGGCGTGCAGGAGGGCGTCGAGCGCGTCCTGGGGGTGCAGCAACTGGATGCGGGGGTCGTAGCCCGCCAGCACCGGGGAGATCGACGGCGCCAGCAGCTCCCCGAACACCGTGGGTTCGGGCAGTCCGAGGATCGCGGGGATCCGCAGGATCGTCACCTCGATGTCCGGCCGTTTGCGGGACATCCCGCGCACGTAACCCTCGACCGACAGGTGGTCCAGGGGGATGCCGCCGCTCGGTTGGCGGCGGGCCGCCATGTCCTCGGTGAACATGGCCGGGTCCACGCCCGAGGAGCCGTAGACGGTGGTCGAGGAGATCAACACGAACCGCTTGACGGTCGCGGCCCGCCCACAGGCCGCGATCACGTGCATCGAGCCCATGATGTTGGCCTCCTTGACGGCCGCACGGCCGCCCGGGGCGAAGTCGGTGTGGTGCAGTCCGGCGTGGACGACGGTGTCGATGCCGGCATCGCGCAGGATGCCCTGGAGGCGCGGCGACTGCGGGTCGAGGCGGACGAACTCGGCGTCCCTCATCCGACGGCGGTGCTGCGGCGACGGTTTGACGGAGTCGATGGCCAGGACGCGCTCGACGGATTCGGACCGGAGCAGCATCCCCACGAGGTGGGCGCCGAGGTATCGGCTCCCGCCCACGACGGCGACAGCCCGGGCGGGCCGACGGGTTGGTGCTTCGGGGTTCACCCAGACCACTGTAGCCGTGGACCCCCCCGGTCCGTCGCCCGGTCCGCGTACCCCGGACGTGCTGCTACACACACCCCGCGACACACCGATGCCCGCCACCACTTGCGGGTGACGGGCATCTGCTACGGGCGTGAGTCCGGGCGCTATCGAGGCGCCGCCGGACTCACTTACCGAGCTTGCGACGCTGCACGCGCGTCCGGCGGAGCATCTTGCGGTGCTTCTTCTTGGACATACGCTTGCGGCGCTTCTTGATCACAGAACCCATATCGGGGGTCACCTACCTGTCGACTACTGGTCTGGGGCCTTACAGCGGGCTTACTGCGTTCCGGCATCTAAGCGGGCTCGGAAGCCGGTACGGAACCCGTCCAGACTACCCGCAGGTGGGGCCGCGACGAAAACGGGCCCGGGGGCCGACCCGGAGCGGGTCAGCCGGCGGAGAAGTACGACGTGTCCAGGTACTCGTGGACCGCCTTGGAATGCACGCGGAACGACCGCCCCACCCGCACCGCGGGCAGCTCGCCCGAGTGGACGAGCCGGTAGACCGTCATCTTGGACACGCGCATGAGCGCTGCGACCTCGGCAACGGTCAGGAACTGGGAACCCCCCGCCGCCTGTGCGCCGCCTTCGGTCTTGTCGGTAGTCGCCATCTCACAACCCTTCGTGGCACGCGTCGTGCCGCAGGCTTCCCCTCCTGCGGTACGGACACGCACGTGCTGGGTATGAGCCTAGCGTGAAGGGTGTGATCAATGCGACGGGAGTGGGCAAATAACTTTGACGACACGCCGCCCGACCGCGGCCTGACCCACCCTGAACAGGGCTTGTGCTAAATGCGACGTCCCGCCAGGTGGCCGTTCTCTCACCTGGCGGGACGTGTGGGGCGCGTGGAGCGCAGCGGGCGATGCCCGGAGGCGGGTCAGTCGTCCCGCTCGTCGTCCTCGGCCTTCTGCGCTGCACGGGCCAGTTCCATCGACCTGGTGGCCGACGCCTCCACGGCGTCCGCCACCGCGGACCGGAAGCCCCCGGCCTCGAGTCGCCGGATCGCCGCCGCCGTGGTGCCGCCCGGCGAGCAGACCGCC
>NZ_JAALEA010000120.1 GCF_014145145.1 Dietzia cercidiphylli | reverse complement strand
CGTACTCCCTGGCCAGCGTGTCGTACATCCAGTCGTGCACGACCCCTGCGGTGGCGTCGAACCCGAAGAGGTAGTCCACCGTCGCGGCCAGCTCGAAGGCCCCCTTGTAGCCGTGCCGCTGCATGGCCGCGATCCACCGGGGGTTGACCACGCGAGCCCGGAACACCCGGACCGTCTCCTCCGCGAGCGACCGGGTGCGGATGGCGTCCGGCGTGGTGGAGTCCCCCACGTAGGCGCGGGGTTCGGCGCCGGTGAGCGCTCGCACGGTCGCGATCATCCCGCCGTGGTACTGGAAGTAGTCGTCCGAGTCGGCGATGTCGTGCTCGCGGGTGTCGATGTTCTTGGCGGCCACCGCGATGCGCCGGTAGTTGGTGCGCATGTCGTCCGCGGCCGGGACGCCGTCCAGGTCGCGGCCGTAGGCGAAGCCGCCCCACCGGGTGTAGACCTCGGCCAGGTCCCGGTCGTCCCGCCAGTTGCCGGCCTCGATGGTCTGCAGGATCCCGGCGCCGTACGACCCCGGCGCGGAGCCGAAGATGCGGGTGGTCGCACGACGGTGGTCCGAGTGCTCGGCCAGGTCCGCGCGAGTGTGGGCGGCGACATAGTTCTGCTCGGCGGGTTCGTCGAGGTCCGCCACCATCCGGACGGCGTCGTCGAGCATGGTGATGACGTGCGGGAAGGCGTCCCGGAAGAAGCCCGAGATGCGGACCGTCACGTCCACGCGCGGGCGACCGAGCTCGGCGGCCGGGACCACCTCGAGACCGTTGACCCGGCGGGAGGCCTCGTCCCACTCCGGGCGGACGCCGAGCAGGGCCAGGACCTCGGCCACGTCGTCGCCCGAGGTCCGCATGGCCGAGGTGCCCCAGATCGACAGTCCCACCGAGCTCGGGTACTCACCGGTCTCCGCCACGTGGCGGTCCAGCAGGGAGTCGGCCATCGCCTGGCCGGTCTCCCAGGCCAGCCGGGACGGGATCGCCCGAGGGTCCACGGTGTAGAAGTTGCGGCCGGTCGGCAGCACGTTGACCAGGCCGCGCAGGGGCGAACCGGACGGTCCGGCGGGCACGAACCCGCCGTCCAGGGCGTGCATCACCGCATCCAGCTCGTCGACGGTGGCGGCCAGACGCGGCACCACCTCGCGGGCGGCGAACTCCAGGACGCGGCCGACCTCGTCGTCGTCATCCAGACCCGCGGCGGTCAGGACCTGCGGCACCGCCGTGAGGTCCCACCCGCGGGCGTCCATGTCCTCGACCAGCGCCCGGGCCCGGGCCTCCACGCGGTCGACCTCCTGGGTCGGGGCGTCCTCCCCCAGCCCGAGGGCGCGGCGCAAACCGGGAACTGCGCCGAACTCGCCGCCCCACACCTGCGAGGCGCGCAGGATGGCGAGCACCAGGTTTACCCGGGCCTCGCCGTCCGGCGCCTGACCCAGCACGTGGAGTCCGTCGCGGATCTGGACGTCCTTGATCTCGCAGAGCCACCCGTCGACGTGGAGCAGGAAGTCGTCGAACTCCTCGTCCCCGGGCTGCTGCTCCAGGCCCAGGTCCTCGTGCATGTGCGCCGACCGCATGAGGGTCCAGATCTGCGCGCGGATGGCCGGCAGCTTGGCCGGGTCCATGGACGCGATGTTGCCGTACTCGTCCAGCAGCTGCTCGAGGCGGGCGATGTCGCCGTAGGACTCGGCGCGGGCCATCGGCGGCACCAGGTGGTCGACGATCGTGGCGTGGGCGCGGCGCTTGGCCTGGGCGCCCTCCCCGGGGTCGTTGACCAGGAACGGGTAGATCAACGGCATGTCGGCGATCGCCGCGTCGGTCGCACACGCGGCCGACAGCGCGGCGTTCTTGCCCGGCAGCCACTCCAGCGAACCGTGCTTGCCGATGTGGACCAGCGCGTGGGCGCCGAAACCCCGCGCGAGCCACCGATAGGCGGCCAGATAGTGGTGCGAGGGCGCCAGCTCGGGATCGTGATAGATCGCCACCGGGTTCTCACCGAACCCGCGGGGCGGCTGGATCAGCAGGACGACATTGCCGGCCTGGATGGTGGCCAGGACGATCTCGCCGGCGTCGTTGACGAACAGCTGACCGGGCGCCTGCCCCCAGGCCTCGACCATCTCCGAGCGCAGCGACTCGGGCAGGTCCGCCGCCCACCGGAGGTAGTCGTCCGTGGAGATCCGTACGTGACTGTCGGTGAGCTGGGCGTTCGTCAGCCACTCCTCGTCCTGTCCGCCCGCGGCGATCAGGGCGTGGATCAGGGCGTCGCCGGCGGCGGTGTCGTCGGCGTAGGTGCTGTCGGTGCCACTGTCGGCGACGTCGAGGAACCGGGCGATCGGGCTGTCGTCGGGGCCCAGGTCGTAACCCTCGTCGCGCATCCGGCGCAGCAGTCGGATGGTCGAGACGGGGGTGTCCAGGCCGACCGCGTTGCCGATCCGGGAGTGCTTGGTCGGGTAGGCCGAGAGCACCAGGGCGATCCGGCGGTCCGCCGCGGGCACATGACGCAGCCGGGCGTGCGAGACCGCGATCCCCGCGACGCGGGCGCAGCGTTCGGGGTCGGCGACGTAGCGAGGCAGCCCGTCGGCGTCGATCTCCTTGAAGGAGAACGGCGCGGTGATGATCCGGCCATCGAACTCGGGGATCGCGATCTGGTTGGCCGAGTCCAACGGGTTGACGCCGTCGTCGGAGGCCTCCCAGTCCTCCCGACTCCACGTCAGGCACAGTCCCTGCAGGACCGGGATGTCGAGCGTGGCGATCCGTTCGACGTCCCACGTCTCGTCCTCGCCGCCCGCGCTCACCGCGCCCGGCGTGGTCCCGCCGGCGGCCAGGACCGTGACGATCAGCGCGTCGAGCGTCCCGAGTGCGTCGAACAGCTCGTCGGGCGCCGATCGCAGGGACCCGGCGAACACGGGCACGCCGACGGCCTGCCCGGTGGCGTCGATCGCGTCGGCGAGCGAATGGGCGAACCCGGAGTTCCCGCTCACCTCGTGCGCCCGGTAGTAGAGCACTCCCACGCGGGGAACGCGCCGCGACTGGTCCACGCGGGGAACGCCCGGCGACTGGTCAGTTCCGCTCACGTTCTCCCAGGTCCCGTTCCGGGAATCGCGTCGTATGTGACCACTCGCCGGGGAGTCGGGGGAATCGGCGGCACCCGGCCGCGGCGGCATCCCCCACACCGGGACGCTCTCCGGGGGCGCGAACCCGGTCCCGGTGAGCAGCACGGTGTCCGACAGGAAGGCGTGGAGCTGGGCGAGGTTCCGCTCGCCGCCCTCGGCCAGGTAGCGGTGGGCCTCGGCCGCGATGCCGATCGGGACGGTGGAGAGCTCCATCAGGTCGGCGTCCGGGGCCTGCTCGCCTCCCAGGACGACCACCGGCCGCCCCGAGGCCATGACCGCGGCGAACCCGGGCTCCCACGACCGCCGCGACCCGAGGATCCGGACCACCACCAGGTCGGCGCCGTCGAGCAGACCGGGCAGATCCGCCTCGACGTCCAGGCGGGACGGGTTGCCGAGCGTCCAGTCCGCCCCGGAGGCCCGCGCGGAGAGCAGGTCCGTGTCGGAGGTGGACAGCAGGGTGATGCGCGGTGGCTGGCTCGAGTGCCGAGGCGGTGCCGTGTCCTCCGGTGATGCCGTGTTCTCCGGCGATGCCGCGTCATCTGATGGTGCCGAGGCGTCCTCAGGGGACGCCGAACGCCGGTCATGGCGCATGTTCTTCTCCAAACCCTCGTGGAACATGACGCCGTGGCCGGTCTCCTGGCTTTCGCATCGACGCCGCGCGACCGACCTTCCCGGGCCTGGGCCCAGTGGTCTCCGCCCCGCTCTGGGACGGACGAGGGTGCGCGACTTACGCGACTACAGTGGCGAGGGCCGCGCCGGCTTTTCCTCCGGCTTCCCGAGCACCACGGCACCGGCGAGCCTATCCGGCGCCGGTCCCCCGCGGATGTCCGGCCGTCGGCTCCCCGCTCCCCGCGAGCCACCTCTGGCTGCCACACTGTGCCCCGTGAGAGCTTCCGGACCGACCCGCCGCACCCGCACCGACCTGTGCCCCGGTGTGCTGCGCCCGTGGCCCGCCGAGGACGGCGCCCTGGTCCGGCTACGAGTACCCGGAGGGCGCGTGTCGCCGGAGTCCCTCGCCGCGCTGCACAGGGTCGCAGCGAGATACGGCGACGACGACGTGCACGTGACGACCCGCGCGAACCTGCAGCTGCGGGCCCT
>NZ_JAALEA010000011.1 GCF_014145145.1 Dietzia cercidiphylli | reverse complement strand
GGACAAGGGCAACGTCGAGGCCGGGGTGAAGGTGGTGACGAACTGGGTGATCGGACGGCTGGCCGATCGGCGGTTCGCGAGCCTGGACGATCTGAACGAGGCGATCGCCGCCGAGGTGGAGGCGATCAACGACCGGATCCCGTTCCGGGGCCAGAAGACGAGCCGCCGCGAGCTGTTCGCCGAGCATGAGCAGTCCGAGCTGATCGCTCTGCCCGAGGTCCGCTGGCAGCCGGTCATCTGGAAGAAGTCCAAGGTCAACCGGGACTACCACGTCGAGATCGCCACGGTGAAGTACTCGGTGCCCTACACCTTCGCCGGCCAGCACGTCGATGTGAAGATCACCGGCCCCACACTGGTGGTCATGGCTGGCGGTGAGGTCATCGCCTCCCACACCGTCTCCGGTAAGCGGCACGCGTTCGTCACCGACCCTGACCACGTGCCCGCCCAGCACCTGCAATCATCCGACCTGTGGTCACGGGCCTACTTCGTGCGCCAGGCCCACAAGATCGGACCGAACACCGTCACCGCGATCAGCGAGGTCCTCGATCGCCAGCGGATCGAAGCGCAGGGCTACCGTTCATGCCAGAACATCCTCGCCCTGGCCCGCGGCGACAACAAGCAGCTCCTCGAGCGGGCCTGCGGGCAACTCGTCTCTGAGACCGCACGCCGGGCTATCAGCTACACCGCCGTCAAACAGCAACTGGCGGCCCTGCGGGCCCAGGCCGCGGCCCGACCCACGACGACGGAGGCGCCGCCGGCAACGACGGCCCGGGTGGAGCCGCCGCCGGGTCGGCGGGATACAACGGGGGCGCATCTGGCCGGGCCTGAGCAGTTCAGTCTCGCCACCCTCACCGGACGCCCGAGTACGAGCACCGGCATCGCGGGGAAGGAGGACCTGCAGTGACTGATCGTCATCTCACCGACGCCGACATGCCGCTGTTCACGCAGTTGCGGATGACCGCGTTCGGACAGACCGTCATTGACCTGGCCAACGATCCCGCCTGCGACGAGTGGACCTTCTCCGAGAAAATCTTCCACGCCCTGGACAAAGAGATCACGGCCAGGCAGGAACGCCGGACCCAGAAACTACTCAAGGCCTCCAGATCGCCAAACCCTGACGCCTGCGTAGAAGAGATCCGCTACCTGCCTGACCGCAACGTCAACCGCGAGCTAATCGCACGTCTCTCCAGCTGTCAATGGATCGACGCCACTCGTAATCTCGTCGTGCTCGGCCAGTCCAGCGTGGGCAAGACCTACCTCGCCCAAGCGCTTCTCAATGCCGCGTGCCGAAAGTACTACACCGCGAGATTCTTCCGGCTCGACGACCTGGCCAACCGGCTCGCCGTTCTAGAACCGACCTCGCAGCGCCGGCTGGACTTCCTCACCGACCTGCACAACTGTGACCTGCTGGTTCTGGACGACTTCCTGACCACCCCGGTGGCCCCGCACACCGCGGCCGAGCTGCTCAACATCCTGGCCGCCCGCGAAGGGCGAGGATCGACTCTGGTGACCTCCCAGTTCGACCCGCCCGATTGGTACAAGTCGCTCCAAGACGCGGTCATCGCCGAATCAATACTCAACCGCATCGTCGCCGGCGCCGAGATCATCGCACTCGACGGACCCAACATGAGACGACACCTCGCCACGACAACGCCATAGCGGCCCAGCGGTCGGACGGGTGCACTCCGCTATCCGATACCCGTCCGACCGCTACCCGATCATCAGATCCGCGCTTTCCGAAAGGCGTCCCAAACA
>NZ_JAALEA010000119.1 GCF_014145145.1 Dietzia cercidiphylli | reverse complement strand
GACGAGCCCACCACCCCCGAGCCCGCCACCCCCGCCCCCACCTCCGTCGACTCCACGCGCGACGACCGTGACCACGGCAGCCGCGCCGGGACCACCGAGGGCACCGCCACCCACCTGACCGACATCATCGGTCGCGAGGAGCCGTTCGAGAACCGGCCGCGGGCCTCCGTCGTGCACGAGGACGAGTCCGCCAAGATCGTGGCGTTCGAATTCGGGGAGGGTCATGAGCTCGGCGACCACGCGGCCCACCACCCGGTCCTCGTCCAGGTGCTCCGGGGCCGGGTGGAGTTCGGCCTGCCCGACCGCACGGTCGTCCTGGTGCCCGGTGAGGTACTCCACCTCACACCGAGGCTGCGGCACTCGGTGCGCGCGCTCGAGCCCACCACGCTCACCGTCACCATGCTGCTGCCGCGGGCCTGAGGCCCTGGCTACGCTGGGCCCATGATCACGTTCGTCCTCGCCTCGGCCTCCCCGTCCCGACTGCGGATCCTCCAGCAGGCCGGCGTGGACCCGCTCATCCGACACCCGCAGGTCGACGAGGACGCCCTCCAGGCCGCGCTCCCCGCGGGCACCCCGCATGTGCGCGTGGTGGAGGAACTGGCCCGCGCCAAGGCGCAGGACGTCCTCGATCGTGAGGGCGGGGCACTCGCGGCCGAGGCCCGTGCCGCGGGTGCCGACACGCTCATCGTGGTGGGCTGCGACTCGATGCTCCTGGTCGACGGCCGGCTCGAGGGCAAGCCGCACACCTACGAGCGGGCGATGGCGCGGTGGCGCAGGATGCGCGGTCGTCACGGGGTCCTGATCACCGGCCACGCCCTGATGGTCGCCGACCTCACCGGGGACGGCCCCCTCGTCGTCACCCGGAGCGGGTCCGACACCTCCGACACCACGGTTCACTTCGGCGCCCCGTCGGACGCCGACCTCGACGTCTACCTGCGCACCGGCGAGCCCCTCGAATGCGCCGGCGCCTTCACCATCGAATCGCTCGGCGGCTGGTTCATCGACCGGATAGACGGCGACCCGTCGAGCGTCATCGGACTCAGCCTGCCGCTGTTGCGGCGCCTCCTCGAGGGGGCCGGGATCCACGCGCACCAGTTGTGGCGCCCCGAGCTCCGCAGCTGAACAGCAGGTCAGAGAGGCGACGATCTGCTCGGCCCGCCCCCGTGGGGCAGCCCTTCGACCCCCAAACCCACACATGAGGGGGGCCTCTCATTAGACTGCTGGAGAATATCGGTGCCCCTACCGGGCGCACCGGTCTAAGAGACGTCCATCACCAGGAGGCCCTGAGTGCCCAGTCATGCCAGCTCTCACATCACCAAGGTCCTCGTCGCCAACCGCGGCGAGATCGCTGTACGTGTGATCCGCGCGGCGAAGGACGCCGGTCTGGCCAGCGTGGCCGTGTACGCCGAGCCCGACGCCGATGCCCTGTTCGTCAAGCTGGCCGACGAGGCCTTCGCCCTGGGGGGCACCACCTCCGCGGAGTCCTACCTGGTCTTCGACAAGATCCTCAACGCGGCCGCCAAGTCCGGAGCCGACGCCATCCACCCCGGGTACGGCTTCCTCTCCGAGAACGCCGACTTCGCGCAGGCCGTCATCGACGCCGGGCTGATCTGGATCGGCCCCCCGCCGAGCGCCATCCGCGACCTGGGCGACAAGGTCACCGCCCGCCACATCGCCGAGCGCGCCAAGGCTCCGATGGCGGCCGGCACCAAGGACCCCGTCGCCAATGCCGACGAGGTCGTGAAGTTCGCGGAGGAGTACGGCCTGCCCATCGCCATCAAGGCCGCCTTCGGTGGCGGCGGGCGCGGGATGAAGGTCGCCCACGAGATGTCCGAGGTCGCCGAGCTCTTCGACTCGGCCACCCGTGAGGCCACCGCCGCCTTCGGTCGCGGCGAGTGCTTCGTCGAGCAGTACCTCGACAAGGCGCGCCACGTCGAGGCCCAGGTCCTCGCCGACCAGCACGGCAACGTCGTCGTCGCCGGCACCCGCGACTGCTCGCTGCAGCGTCGCTTCCAGAAGCTCGTCGAGGAGGCCCCGGCCCCGTTCCTCACCGACGACCAGCGCAAGCGGATCCACGACTCCGCCAAGGCAATCTGCAAGGAGGCCGGTTACTACGGCGCCGGCACGGTCGAGTACATGGTCCAGGGCGACACGATCTCCTTCCTCGAGGTCAACACCCGCCTCCAGGTGGAGCACCCGGTCACCGAGGAGACCGCGGGCATCGACCTCGTGCTGCAGCAGTTCAAGATCGCCGAGGGTGAGGTGCTCGAGTTCACCGAGGACCCGACCCCGCGCGGCCACGCGTTCGAATTCCGCATCAACGGCGAGGACGCCGGACGCGGCTTCCTGCCCGCCCCCGGCACGATCACGGGCTACCACGAGCCCAGCGGGCCGGGCGTCCGCGTCGACTCCGGCGTCGAGCAGGGCGACACGATCGGTGGCCAGTTCGACTCGATGCTGGCCAAGCTGATCGTGTGGGGCGAGGACCGCGACCAGGCGCTCGCGCGGTCGGCCCGTGCCCTCGCGGAGTTCACGGTCGAGGGAATGGCCACCGTCATCCCGTTCCACGCCCACGTCGTCGCCAACCCCGCCTTCGTGGGTGACGGGAAGGGCTTCGACGTCTACACCAAGTGGATCGAGGAGGAGTGGGACAACCCGATCGAGCCGTGGAGCGCCACCGGCGCCCCCGCCGACGACGACGAGCCGGTCGAGCGCAAGAAGGTCGTCGTCGAGGTGGACGGCCGCCGCGTCGAGGTCTCGCTGCCCGGTGACCTGGCCTTCGGCGGGTCGCACAACGGTGGCACCGTCCGCCGCAAGGCCAAGGCCCGCACCCGTGGCGGGGCCGCCGGTGCCGCCGCCTCCGGGGACGCCGTCTCGGCCCCCATGCAGGGCACCGTGGTGAAGGTGGCCGTCGAGGAGGGCCAGGAGGTCAAGTCCGGTGAGCTCATCGCCGTGCTCGAGGCCATGAAGATGGAGAACCCGGTCACCGCCCACAAGGACGGCGTCGTCACCGACCTGTCCGTGGACGCCGGCGCCGCGGTCACCCAGGGAACGGTGCTCTGCGAGATCAAGTGACCCGCTGACGGCGTCGTCCACCCCGGGCCGCGCCGTCGGGCCCGCCCCTCCCCCGGATCCGCTGCTCTCCTGCGCCATCCGCTGCCCCACCGGACAGCCGATCGCGCAGGGCGGCAGCGGATTTCCGGTGTCAGGGGGTGCGGAGCGCGGCCGTGCCGGTTCCGACCCCCATCACGCGCTGGTCGGGATAGGTGGTCCCTCGGTCGGGAAGGGTGGCCCCTCGGTCAGGCCGGGTGGTCGACGACCGGCTCGGCGCTCGCGGGGTCGACGGTCGCCTCCACCAGGAACTCGCGGACCTCGGGGACGCCGCGGAGGAAGCCGTCCGCCTCGTCGTCGGAGTCCGTCACCTGGCTGGCCAGCTCCGCGGCGACCCGTTGCTCGAACATCTCGACCTCCCGCTCGACGCGGTCGGTATCCCAGTCCAGCACCTCCGCCATGAGCTGCGCGGCCTCGCGGGCGCACGCCACCCCTCCGTGCTGGTACTCCATGGAGATCCGGGTCCGGCGGACCAGGACGTCCTCCAGGTGCAGAGCGGCCTCCGCGAGCGCGGCGTAGACGATCTCGACCCGGAGGTAGCGATCGGCGCCGTCGAGGGTCTCCAGCAGATCGGGGCGGTCCGCCGCCAGGTCCAGCACGTCCTCGAGAAGCGAACCGTAGCGGTCGAGCAGGTGCTGGACCTGCTCCTCCCTGATCTCGTAGTGGTCCGCGATCCGGTCCGCGCGGTTGACCATCGCCGGGTAGCCGTCGGCACCGAGGAGGGGGATGCGATCGGTGGTGGAGGCCGGAACGGATTCCGCGCGCTCCGGTCCCAGCTCGGCCACCGCGGCGTCGACCGCGTCCGCCGCCATGACCCGGTAGGTGGTGTACTTGCCGCCCGCCACCACCACGGCCCCGGGAGCCGCGCGCATCACCGCGTGTTCCCGCGAGAGCTTGGCGGTGGAGTCGGCCCCGCCCGAGAGCAGCGGGCGCAGTCCCGCGTAGACACCGCGGACGTCGTCCCGCCCGATCGGGGTCGTGAGCACGGCGTTGACGTGCCCGAGGATGTAATCGATGTCCGCACCCGTCGCCGCGGGGTGTGCCAGATCGAGCTGCCAGTCGGTGTCGGTGGTGCCGATGATCCAGTATTCGCCCCAGGGGATGACGAAGAGCACCGACTTCTCGGTGCGCAGGATGAGGGCGGCCTCCGAGTCGACCTTGTCACGGTCCACCACGATGTGGACCCCCTTGGAGGCACGCACCGTGAAGCCGCCCTCCTCCCCCAGCATCTCCTGCAGGTGGTCGGTCCACACCCCCGCCGCGTTGAGCACCACCCCGGCCCGGACGTCGGTCTCCCGTCCGGTCTCGGCGTCGCGGACCCGCACGCCGGTCACTCGTTCGCCCTCCCGCAGGTAGCCGATCACCTGCGTGGAGTTGGCGACCACCGCGCCGTGCAGGGCGGCGGTGCGGGCGAGCGTGAGGGTGTGGCGGGCGTCGTCGACCAACGTGTCCCAGTACCGGATCCCCCCCACCACGACGTCCTCGCGCAGACCCGGCGCCACGCGCCGTGCACCGGCGCGGCTGTAGTGCTTCTGCGGCGGGACGCTCTTGGCGCCGCCCATGAGGTCGTAGAGGACGAATCCCGCGGCCATGTAGGGGCGCTCCCAGAACCGGCGGGTGAGCGGGAAGAGGAACTTGAGCGGTTTGACCAGGTGCGGGGCCAGTCGGGTCATGCTGAGCTCGCGCTCGTGGAGGGCCTCGGCGACGAGCCCGAAGTCGAGTTGCTCGAGATACCGGAGCCCGCCGTGGAACATCTTGGAGCTGCGCGAGGAGGTCCCGGCGGCGAAGTCGCGGGCCTCCACCACCGCGACGCTCAGGCCGCGCGTGGCCGCGTCGACAGCGCTGCCGGTGCCCACCACACCGCCACCCACGATCACGATGTCGAAGGACTCCTCCGACAACCTCCGCCATGCCTCGGCCCGGCGCTCGGGACCGAGGACGGACCGTGATCTGATCGTGGGCATCGTGCTCCCTCCGGGGCCGGGTATCGGTTTCCGGCCGGTTGCGCCCGACTCTACGCCCGGGCGGACGTAGTCTGACGACGTGACGCGTAACACGTTCATCCTCGCGATCGACCAGGGGACCACGTCCTCGCGGGCCATCCTCTTCGACCACGACGGTCTGCCGGTGCCCGCGGCGACCGCCCAGGTCGAACACCGGCAGATCCTGCCCCGGGCCGGATGGGTGGAACACGACCCGCTGGAGATCTGGGAGAACGTGCGGACGACCATGGCCCAGGTGGCCGGTCACGCCGACCTCGAACCGGCGTTGGTGAGCGCGATCGGCATCACCAACCAACGGGAGACCGTGGTGGTGTGGGAGCGGGAGACCGGTGAGCCGGTCTACAACGCGATCGTCTGGCAGGACACCCGGACCTCCGGGATCTGCGCCCGGTTGGCGGAGGGCCACCCCGACGGAGACAACAGGTTCCGCGATGCGACCGGGTTGCCCCTGTCCACCTACTTCGCGGGTCCGAAGATCCGGTGGATCCTCGATCACCTCGACGCCGAGGGCCGACGCGGCACCGAGCGGGCCGAGGCCGGCGAGCTGCTGGCCGGGACCATCGACTCGTGGCTGGTGTGGAATCTCACCGGCGGCCGCCGCGGCGGGACCGACGGCGAACCGGCGCTCCACGTCACCGACGTCACCAACGCCTCCCGCACCCTGCTCATGGATCTGCGGACCCTGGAGTGGTGCGACGAGCTCTGCCGCGAGATCGGGGTGCCGCGGGCGATGCTCCCCGACATCGTGCCGTCCTCGGGGGTGATCGGTCACGTGACCGAGCGTCGCATGTTCGGCGGGACCCCCATCGCGGGGATCCTCGGCGACCAACAGGCGGCCATGTTCGGCCAGACCTGCTTCGACCCCGGCGACGCCAAGAACACCTACGGGACCGGCGCGTTCCTGCTGCTCAACACCGGCACCACCCCCCAGTTCAGCGACAACGGGCTGCTCACCACCGTCTGCTACAAGCTCGGGGACGCCGACGCCGTGTACGCGCTGGAGGGCTCCGTGGCGGTGGCGGGCTCGCTTGTGCAGTGGCTACGGGACAACCTCGGGGTGATCTCGAGCGCCGAGGAGACCGAGGAACTGGCGACGTCACTGGAGGACAACGGCGACTGCTATCTCGTGCCCGCGTTCTCCGGACTTCTCGCCCCTCGCTGGCGCCCGGACGCGCGTGGCACCCTGGTGGGCCTGACCCGGTTCCACACCCGGGCACACCTGGCGCGAGCGGCGCTCGAGGCCACCGCGTTCCAGTCCCGCGAGATGACCGACGCGATGGCCGCCGACGCCGGCGAGACCGCCGACGCGCTGCGTGTCGACGGCGGGATGGTGGTCAACGACTACCTGATGCAGTTCCAGGCCGACATCCTGGGCATCGACGTGATCCGGCCCGAGGTCACCGAGACCACCGCCCTGGGTGCCGCCTTCGCCGCGGGGCTGGCGGTGGGCCAGTGGGACTCCCCCGACCGGCTCCGGGAGTTGTGGCGGGAGGACCGGCGGTGGGAGCCACGCATGGCCGAGGACGAGCGCGCGCGCCTGTGGGGCCGCTGGAACGACGCCGTCGAACGGACCCTGGGCTGGGCCGCCACCGAGAGCTGATCAGGCGGGCACCGACGGCCCCGCGTGGAAGACGGCGGGACGCAAGGGCGTGACCTCCACCCGGGCCCCCACCTCGAAGACCTCCCCGCCGGAGACCGGGACCGCGAAGCTCTGCTCGGTGCCGTCGACACACATCCGGATGAGGGTCGACGCGCCGACGAACTCGACGCCGGTGCACACGCCGTGCCCCTCCTGCCCGACCCGACGGACCGTCAGGCTCTCGGGGCGCCACAGGACGGTGCCGGACCCGCGTGCGGGCGTGTCGAGTGGGACGGCGCCGATGGTGGTGTGTGCGACCCCTCCGTCCGCGGTGGCCGGGAGAAGGACGACCTCCCCCGCCAGCTGGGCGACCTCGCGGCTCACCGGGTGGTAGTAGAGCCGTTCGGGGGTGTCGACCTGGGCGAGGCGGCCGTCGATGAGCACGGCGACCCGATCGGCGGTGGCCAGCGCCTCCGCGCGGTCGTGGGTGACGAGGACCGACGTCGCGCCGGACTCGGCGAGCAGGGTCGAGACCTCCGCCCGGACCCGTCCCCGCAGGGCGGCGTCGAGCGCGCTGAACGGTTCGTCCAGCAGGATCAGTCCCGAGCCCGGGGCGAGCGCGCGTGCGAGCGCGACCCGCTGTTGCTGCCCGCCGGACAGCCGGGAGGGACGCTCGTCGGCCCGGTCCGCCAGCCCCACCAACTCGAGGACCTCACGGACCCGGGCCGCCCGCTCGGCGCGGCTGCGCCACCGCGCCACGGGATCGACCGGTACGAGTCCGAACCCGACGTTCCGGGCCACGGACAGGTGCGGGAACAGGGCCCCCTGTTGGGGGACCAGTCCAATCCCGCGGTGCTGGGCGGGCAGTGGGTCCACGCGGCGGCCGTCGACGAGGATGCGTCCCGCCGAGACCGGGTGCAGCCCGGCGATCATGCGCAGCACGGTGGTCTTGCCCGACCCGGACGCACCGAGAACGGCCAGCGCCTCACCGGAGCCCACTGTCAGATCGAGGTCCCGGACGACGGTGGTGCCCCCGTACCCACCGGTCACGCCGCGGAGCTCGAGCACGCCGCCGGGGCGCTTCCTCACCGTCATGTGGCACCCACCTGTGTCTCCTCCGAACGGGCCGCGATGGCGGTCCGTGCCGGGACGCCTCGCCCGGACCCTCCCGCGCCCCACCCGAACGACCTGCCGAGGACCGCGGCGGGGATCACGGCCACGGCCACGAGCATCGCGGCATAGGGAGCGGCCTGGGAGTACGCCGCCACCTCGGTGTGGGCCCACATCGCGGAGGCCAGTGTCTCCGTCCCCGTGGGGCGCAGGAGAAGGGTCGCGGGCAGTTCCTTGGCCACGCTGAGGAACACCAGGCTGCCCCCCGCGAGGACACCCGGCATCGATAGTGGGGCGACGACGCGGAGGAAGGTCCGGAACCGGCCGGAGCCCAACGCTCCCGAGGCGTCCTCGAGCGCGGTCGGGATCGCGCCGATCGCGGACCGGACCACGCCCACGGCGAGCGGGAGGAACAGCACCACGTACCCGAACACGAGCATCGGCAACTGCTGGTACAGGCCGGGGACCAGCCGGATCCCCACGAACACCACGGCCAACCCGACCGTGATCCCGGGGAGCGCGAATCCGATCTGGGCGACCGCCTCGGTGGCCCGGGCGACCGGGCCGTTCGACCGGGCCGCGAGGATGCCGATGGGCAGGGCCAACACGATCGTCACGAGCGCGGCGATGCCCGACACCCCCGCGGTGGTGGCCGCCGCCGCGAGGACCGGTCCCCACGCCACGTCCACCTCGGCGGCGGCCCGCACCCACCGGACCAGCCCGACGAGCGGGGCGAGGACGCCACCGGTCAGGACGAATCCGACGACCACGAGCGCCGGCGTTCTGAACCGTCCGAGCGGGACCCGGTCGGGAAGGGAGTCCACACCGGCACCGACCCTGGCGACCTCGCCCCGTCGGGCCCGCCGCTCTCCCACCATCACCACCAGCGCCACCAGGATGAGCACGCAGGCCAGCACCGCCGCGGGCACCCGGTCGAACGAGGCGCGGTAGCTGTGGTAGATCCCGACGGTGAACGCCTCGTACCGCAGCATGGCCACGGCTCCGAAGTCGGACAGCGTGTACAGCGCCACCAGCAGCGCCCCCGCGGCGACCGCGGGCCGGATCTGACGCAACGTCACCCCGAGCACGGCCCTGACCGATCCGCGCCCCAGCGTCCGGGCCACCTCCTCCAGCCCGGGGTCCACGGCCCGCAGCGCCGCGGCCGCGGGGAGGAAGACGTACGGATAGCAGGAGATCGTCAACACGATGACGGAGCCGGGCAGGCCGAGGAACTGCGGGAAGTCCGCGACCCACAGGTAGCCGAGGACGTAGGAGGGCATCGCCAGTGGCACGCAGAGCAGTGCGCCGACCACCGGGGCCCCGGGGAGATCCGTCCTCACCGTCAACCACGCGAGCGCGACACCCACCACGACGCTCGCCGCGGTGACCAGGACCACCAGCACGACCGTGTTGACCAGCAGTTCGGCTGACCGACCGGACCGGACCACCTCGATGGCGTAGGCCGGGCCCCGTTCCCCCGCCCGGATGATCAGATAGACCAGCGGGATGAGGGCCGCGGAGCACGCCAGAGTGGCGGCCACCCCGAGGAGGGGGCGACCGCCACGGAGACGGGAACGGACGTCTATGACGGACCCGTCAGATCATGCCCACGCGCGTGAGCATCTGCTGGGTCTGCTCGAGCCCGTCGAGGTCCCCGAGGTCGATGTCGGGGCCTCCCAGGGTCTCGAGGGGGGGCAGGCCGACGGCCTCCGAGGTGATGCCCGGCACCACCGGGTACTCGCTGTCCTCCTCGAGGAAGTAGAGCTGGGCCTGCTCGCCGAGGAGTTCCTCCACCACGCGCAGGGCGTCCTCGGGCCGGTCCGTGGAGGCCAGCACGCCGACGCCGGCCACGTTGACCAGTGCGCCGGGGTCGCCCTTGGTCAGGTAGTGGACCCGGGCCCGCATGTTCTCCTCGCCCTTCTCCTGGGCGGTGTTGTACCAGTAGTAGTGGTTGGTGAGCCCGAGCTCGACCTCTCCGGTGTCGGCGGCCTCGAGGAGGGCCACGTTGTTGTCGTACGTCCTGGGCTCGTTGGCCAGGAAGTCGCGGAGCCACTGCTCGGCCGCCTCGTCGCCGCGGTCGACCCGCAGCCCGGTGACGAACGACTGGAACGAGGCGTTGGTGGGGGCGTAGCCGACCTTGCCCCGCCACTCCGGCTCGGTGAGGGCGTCGATGGTGTCCGGCACCTCGGACTCCTCGAGCACCTCGGAGTCGTAGACCAGGACACGGGCGCGGAGGCTCGTGGCGACCCACGTCCCGTCGGTGGCCCGGTACTCGGCGGGGACCTGTGCGACCGTCGCCTCGTCGAGCCGCGTGAGCAGGCCCTCCTTGGACAACGCGCCCAGCGCGCCGGCGTCCTGGGAGAAGAAGATGTCGGCCGGGCTGGCCTCGCCCTCCTCGGCGATCTGCGCCGCCATCTCGGGGGTGCTCGCGTACCGCACCTCCAGGTCGATGCCGGTGTTCTCCTCGATCTGGGCCAGCAGCGGGCCGACGAGGTTCTCGCTGCGGCCCGAGTAGACCACCAACGCGTCCGAGTCGTCTCCGGCGCCGTCCGTGGTGCAGGCCGCCAGACCCACCACGAGCGAACCGGCAGCGGCGATCGCGGCCAGGCGGCGTCGCATCATCACGGTTCCTCCCTCACAGTCCCGGTGCCGCGTCACGGGCACCGGGTGTGAGCTTAGCCTAAACTTATCCTGGCGCTCAGGCCGGTCCACCGGCCCGGGATCAGTCCAGGTCGTCGTGCCGCATGAGCTGCCGGGCGGCCTCGGTGATCGACCCGGTCATCGAGGGATAGACGGAGAACGACCCCGCGAGGTCACCCACGGTGAGCTGATTCCGCACGGCCACGGAGACGGGCAGGATGAGCTCGGAGGCGGTCGGCGCCACGATCACCCCTCCGATGACCACACCCGAGGCGGGGCGGCAGAACAGCTTGACGAAACCGCGGCGCAGACTGCGCATCTTGGCCCTCGGATTGCCCGCCAGCGGGAACACCTCGACGCGGGCGGGGACCTCACCGCTCTCGATCTGCGCGTGGGAGATTCCCACGGTGGCGATCTCGGGCCGTGTGAACACCGCCGAGGCCACGGTGCGGAGCTTGATGGGACTGACCCCCTCGCCCAGCGCGTGGTACATCGCGATCCGGCCCTGCATCGCCGCGACGGAGGCCAACGGGAACAGATCGGTGCAGTCGCCCGCCGCGTAGATGCCGGCGGCGGTGGTCCGCGAGACGCGGTCGACCTTGATGTGACCGCTGCGCTGGACCTCGATGCCGGCGCTCTCCAACCCGAGGTCGCCGGTGTTGGGAACCGAACCGACGCACATCAGTGCGTGCGAACCCTTGACGGTCCGGCCGTCGCCCAGTCGGACGATGATCCCGTCCTCGTGGTGTTCGACCGCGTCCGCACGCGCGTGCTTGACCAGCGAGACGCCACGCTCGCTGAGCGCCTCCTCCAGCACCAGCGCCGCGTCGGCGTCCTCGTGGGGCAGCACACGGTCGCGGCTGGACACCATGGTGACCTTGACGCCCATCTCGGTGAACGCGGAGACGAACTCGGCGCCGGTCACACCGGAACCCACGACCACCAGGTGGGAGGGGAGTTCGGTGAGGTCGTAGAGCTGCCGCCAGGTCAGGATCCGCTCCCCGTCCGGCTCGGCGCCGGAGAGGATGCGCGGGTTGGACCCGGTGGCGACCAGGACCACGTCCGCGTCGAGGATCTTCTCCCGGCCGCCGTCCAGCGACACGTGGACGCGGTGCGACGCCATGCCCGGCTGCGAGTCGTGCAGTCGCGCGGTCCCCGAGAGCAGTCGCACGCCCTCGCGCTGGAGCTGGGACCTGATGTCGGCGGACTGGGCGCGGGCCAGGGACTTGACCCGACCGTTGACCTGGCCGAGCCGGTACGCGGTGGGGTCGAAGTGCATCTCGACGCCCATCTCCTCGGCGCGACGCATGTCGGTGCGCACACCCGTGGTGGCGATGAACGTCTTGGACGGCACGCAGTCGGTCAGCACGCAGTTGCCGCCGATCCCCTCGGCGTCCACGATCGTGACGTCCGCACCGTACTGCGCGGCCACCAGCGCGGCCTCGTAACCGGCGGGTCCGCCGCCGATGATGATGATGCGCTGGGTCACAGGTGGTCCTCCACGGGTCACGGGGTCGGGGCCGGGCGCCGCGGGCCACTGTGGTGGACCGCGTCGCGTCCGCCGTACACGGTAGTCGAACCGGCGGCACGCGGCCGGAGGACGCCGGGGCCACACCCGGCGGAGGGACTACTCTGGTCGCCGTGCCTCTCTACGCCGCGTACGGGACCAACATGCATCCCGAACAGATGAACGCCCGCGCGCCGCACTCCCCGTTCGCCGGAACCGGTTGGCTGGAGGGCTGGCGCCTGACCTTCGCGGGCGAGGACCCCACGTGGGAGGGCGCCGTGGCCACCGTGGTCGAGGACCCCGAGTCGAGGGTGTTCGTGGTGCTCTACGACGTCCCCGACGAGGACGCCCGCGCCCTCGACCGATGGGAGGGCACGGACCGGATCCCGGCCCGGAAGATCCGGGTCCGGGTGGAGCGCCGTCCCACCGTCCCCCCCGGCCCCCCGGTGGGGGCCCAGGAGTCCGAGTTCGCGGTCGCCTCGCCCTCCCCCACCGCGCCCGAGGGCACCGAGCTGGTCTGGCTGTACGTCATGGACGCCTTCGAGGGGGGCCTGCCGTCGGCGCGCTACCTCGGACTGTTGGCGGACGCGGCCGAGTGCGCGGGTGCCCCCGACTCCTACGTGCGGCAGCTGCGCACCCGGGAATCCCGCAACGTGGGCCCGGGCGCCTAGCGTCGTGCCGTCCGTCCCCCTGCCGCCCACCCCCGTGTCTCCGCTCCTCACCCCCACCCCGGACGCCCGGGCGAC